>JACMQO010000011.1 GCA_014376935.1 Bdellovibrio sp. | reverse complement strand
TCTTCAGCATGGCAAACTTACGGCGGTCGCCTTTTTGTTTATAAGGTTCAATTTTTTTCAACGAATTAATGAACTGCAATGACTTCACAAAAATGGCAACTTCGGCTTTGAAAACGCCCAATTCGTCACGGCAGAACAACAAAAACTTTTCGTCTTCTTCTAACGAATGCAAATCTAAATTCGTTGGCTGAGTCACCATCAAATAGGCATACAAGAATGCCGAAAATAACTCGGTCGCATCCGAGAAATTAATACCGATATGGTGAAACTGATTGATGTAACATAAAAATTCTTCGCGTTTAGCTTCGTCTAAAAACAACGCGTGCAAAGACGGAAGCACGATTTCAAAAACGCCCAGATCAAAAAGCTCCATCAGTGCCAAATCAGCTTGGGGTAGGCGCAAGAACTTCAACCACTCTTCACGACGACGTGGAAGATTTGCGCGTAACAGTTCGCTTTTTAAATCGTGAATGGCTTGGCGTAAATCAGGCGCGATCGAGAAATGAATTTTTTGTGATAGACGAATCGCGCGTAAAATGCGAACGGGGTCTTCTTTTAAACGCTCGACGGGATCACCGATCATTCTTAACGTGTGGCTTTTGATATCATCAAGACCGCCGCAGTAGTCGACGATTTTTTTATCGATCGGATCGTAGAATAAAGCGTTCACCGTAAAATCACGGCGCCAAGAATCTTCTTCTAAGTTTCCGAAGAAATTTTCTTCGGTGAATAATTTGTTGTCATCATCAGTGGCCTGTAGTTCTTCGGCCGAAGCGGCACGTCTAAAGGTGGCGATTTCGTAAATTTGGTCTCCGCGACGGGCGTGAACTAATTTGAAACGACGGCCGATGATAAAGCAGTACGGAACTTTTTTCTTCACCATGTTTGGTAGCGCGTTTGTGGCGATATCGAAGTCTTTGGGTTTGATGCCGACCAGTAAATCGCGCACGCATCCGCCAACCAAATAAGCTTCGAAGCCGCCTTCTTTTAGGCGCTTTAATATACCAATCGCTTGCGAATCGATGGCATCGTGCATGGTTTGTAGTTTATTCGTATAGGTCTTCATCAATGAAGAATGGTTGGCGCTAGTCATTGCTTACTCTTTTTTAATTGAGCTTCGTTTTTATGTCGAGTACTTAAAAAGAATGTTCTTAGATAATTTCAATTATTCTGTTTTGGGTGCCGATTCTGCAAAAAAAATTGTGTTTGTTCACGGTTTGATGGCATTTGCCGCCAACTGGAGAAAAATTGCGACCCGCTTAGAGGGCGAATACCAGTGTTTGATTTATGATCAACGCGGGCATGGGCGTTCTTTCAAGCCAGATTCGGGATATGCACCCGAAGATTTTGCTGAAGACTTGAACAAAATCACCGCCGAACTTGGGTGGACAAAATTTCATCTTGTCGGTCATTCAATGGGCGGTCGTAACGCCATGGTTTTTGCGAATCTTCATCCGAACAAAGTGCAGACGCTAACGATCGAAGACATGGGACCGGATTCAGACCCAGATAATTATAAATACTATGATGAGATGTTGAATGCCGTGCCGACTCCGTTTGCTTCGAAAGAAGAAATGAAACAGTTTTTTGATACGAAGTTCGGTTTAGTTTTTAAAGCGAAAGAACCACAAATTCTAGGACAGTTTTTGCAATCAAATATCGAACAGAAAGAAGACGGTCGTTATGACTGGCGCTTTTCAAAACAAGCTATTATTGACTGCGTTAAACTGGGGCATGTGAAAGACCGTTGGCCCGAGGTCGAAGCGTTTCAGATGCCGGTGTTGCTGATTCGCGGTCAGAACTCTCAAGTGCTGAAGAAGGAAACATTCGACAAAATGTTAGAAGTGAATCCTAAAATCACCGGCGTCGAAATCGCGGGGGCCGGCCATTGGGTTCATTACGAAAAGTACGAGCAATTTACGACCGAGCTTCATAAATTTCTCAATTTGCACGACGCATAACAGGCTTGCGGCGTGACACGTCGGGCCTATGCGTTTATCACTTAGGTTCCTATGAAGTATTCAGAATTAAATCTAAGTCCTATTCTTACTGCAGCTACTGATAAATTGAACTACGTCGAAATGACGCCAATTCAAGAGCTTGCAATCCCATTAATCTTATCTGGTCGCGATGTGGCTGGATTAGCACAAACCGGTACTGGTAAAACAGCCGCGTTTTTAGTTCCGTTGATTGAAAGAATCTTGCGCACGCAAGAAGATCCTAATCACGAACGTGCTTTTAAAAATTGGCTTCCGATCAGCCAAGTTTTAATTTTGTGCCCAACACGCGAATTGGCCGAGCAAATTAACGACAACGTTATTAAAATTGCTGACGGCAGCGGATTAAAAACTTTCCCGTTCTACGGCGGAACCGGTTACGACAAACAAAAAGAGGCTTTGAAATCAGGGCTTCAATTTATGGTCGCGACTCCGGGTCGTTTGATGGATCTTTACAAAGATAATCATTTAGATTTGAAACAAGTGCGCGCCGTTGTTTTCGATGAAGCTGATCGTATGTTTGATATGGGTTTCAAAGAAGATATGAAATATATCTTGGGCCGCATTCCACGCGATCGTCAGTTCTTAGTATTCAGTGCAACTTTAAACTTTGACGTTTTAAATACGGCTTACCAATTTGGTGCAGAGCCTGTTGAAGTTAATATTAGTCGTGATCAAGCCAAAGCGGATAACGTAACGGATGAATTACTTCACGTCGGTAATGATGAAAAGCCCGCACAGTTGTTGTCGATTCTAAAAAGAGAAAATCCGAAACAGGCGATGATCTTTACGAACTTCAAACACAATGTGGACCGTATTTCTAAGTTCTTAATGGACAACGGAATTCCGGCGATGGGTTTATCAAGTTTGATTTCTCAGCCGCAAAGAAATTTAATTATCGAAAAGTTTAAGGCTGAAAATGATCAGAACATTTTAGTCGCGACAGACGTTGCGGCTCGTGGTCTTGATATCAACGGCGTTGACGTTGTCGTGAATTACGAATTACCGCAAGATGCAGAATCTTACGTTCACCGTATCGGCCGTACAGGTCGCGCGGGTCGTGAAGGTAAAGCGTTTTCGCTAGTGTCTGAAAAAGATATCGATTCTTTAGGACGCATTGAAGAGTACACAAAAAAGAAAATCACGATCGGCTACTTAGAAGATGCCGATATCATTAAAGAGTTTAAAAGATTTCCTTCAGAACAGCGCGCTAGTTATGGAGATCGTTTCGATCGTCCGAAATCAGGTGGCGGTGGCTTTGATCGCAATTCTAAAAAACCACGCTTTGAAGGTCGTCGCGATGGCCCAGGTGGCGGAAAAGGTCCTAGAACGGAATATCCTCCTCGTAAAGATCATCACAAAGACGGTCCGAAAGAGGGCGGCCCAGCCGGCGGAGCTCCGAAACCACAACACAAACATGGACCAAAACCGGTGCATGCTCATCCTAAACCTGCAGGACCAGGTCATCCGCATCCGCACGCTAAGGGCGAGAAAAAACCAATGACGGCGCATCAACCACCGAAGCCGTACGCTGGTGCAGGTGGACCGAAGCCTCAGGGTAAAAAACCGGTTCATTCACCGAAACATCACGATACGCATCCGCCAAAAACGGCTTCGAAATCATTTAGAAAAACATCAAGCGGAAAGGCCGCATCGCCTGCAGCGACGGGTTCTTCGAAATCATTCGGACAAACTGTTAAGTCGTTATTTAAAAAAGTATTCGGATAATTTTTTTCGGTTGAAGAGGGGGTGTTTCTCCCGAAGTTGACCGTTGGTATAGGTTGTCATTTTAAAAATAAAAAAGGCTTAAAGAGATTGATTTCTTTAAGCCTTTTTTTATTTGTCTGAAAGTAGACTTAGTTCTTAATTTGCGATTGAAAAGGCGTCGATAGAAAGTTTGTCTTTATCGCTGACTTTTGCCGGATCAGCGGGGTAATTGTAGCTATTGACCCAGTCAGGCGCATCGAATTTATAGTAGTCGCCGCTCCATTGATTTCCTTTATCTGTTTTTAAATACGCGCGCGCGGCACGTGATCCGCTGGTGCCCATCCACCAACGTGTGTGAATCGGTAGCTCGCTGCGTGGGATCGCCGTTAATTCACCATTATATTTTCCTTGTGAAGAAAAACCCAATTTCAAATCAGATATTCTTTTTAAAGAATTATTCCATGACGAGATTTGATTTTTAGTTCCCGGGGCTGTCATGTTTATAATCGGCGTATTTGTTTGCACTGACTTCATCGCTTCTTTTGCGATGGGGCCCACTGTGATGATTAACTTCGTTTTTCTTTGAGCTAAAACCGTATTTAGAATGGCATTACGAGTCGCAGCAACATCAGCATTCAATGCAATATTTGACGCCTGCTTGATCGAAAGATCTAAAGTGTCGACGGGTAACGTACGGATGATTGCGTAATTATCAACTAAGCCTAACGCGTTTAAGAATGTTTGAAATTGTTGTCCGCCAGTGCCCGTTAAAGCGCGTGCCGAAAACAAATCATCTTGTGATTCTTGATCAGCCAAAATTAAGACTTCTGGATTTTTCAAATGACCGCGGTAAATGGGACCGTAGCCAAAAGAGTGATGTTGAGTTACGCCTAACGCTTTGAAGCTGGGCCATGGTTGTTGTCCGTCCGCTTCGCCCATTAAAACTTTCGCGAACTCTTGCGGGCCCTGATCGTAATCACGACGGTGCTCGGTGCTTTTTGGACTTTCCCAAGGAAGGTCTCCGGGTTGCATATCCATTTTGGTTTTCAAGTCAGTCGGTTCATTATATTGAACGGGTAAGGCTTTGAAAGCATCGCAACGTTCGTTGATTCGCATCGTGTTGTTGTAGCAGCCGTAGTCTGAAAAAATTTGAATCCCGTCAGCACCGCGGCGGTTTGTTGATGTTCCATCTTTTCCTAAGCGCCAGTTCGACCCGAAGGCAAAATCGCGAAATGGAATAACGGCATTTCCGTATTTGTAATCAACGGCGAAGTTTGTAAGGGCGCCTTCATCGGGTTGAAGCCAGTTGGGATTTTTTTCTTTTAACTGAACAACGGCTTTAGCACGACCTGCAAATTGAATTTGTAAGGCTTCCGCCGCATCCGCTCCGCCGTTACGGGCACTGGCTGCACCCGGATGCATAACCCCAATCGCTTTAACTCCCGGAGCTAAAACGTCAGCGTCACAATGTGATTTTGTTAATTGCGATACTGTGCATTTTCCGCCGTGACTTGTGATCCATGTTGCTAAGGTATCTTTTCCGGCCGCGCCAACACCGACCACTAAATTCAAAGTATTTTTATTTTGACTTAACATATAATCAAACATGCGATGACGGTGTTGCACGATTTCACTTTTTGGATTTTGTGCTAGCCAAAATAATGTGTTTGAAAAAACTTCTTTGGTTTTTTTAACTTCAGGAGAGTCGCTGGCTTCAGCGCGTTCACCATATTGGCCCGTGATGGTGTAAATGAAAGTATTCATAAATAGATAACTTCGATTAATTCCTAGGTAATTAATAAAGTTTTGCATTTTTGTTCCTGTTGATCCGGTGAAAGTGCGGTTTGATGCATTTTCATCTTGCGCGCCTTCTTGTCCAATCACGAATACTTTCACGCTTTCAGGAGTTAAGCGTCCGCGGTACCACATCGGGCCGACTTTCCAGCGAAATTTTTCTTTGCCGTCATCTTTAACTTGGTATTTGGCCGCCGCGGCTTGGTAGATCGCTTTACCGTAAGTGCGGTAGTCAGGAGTTTCGGCAAAGATATCGGGCCACTGCGAATCTTTAGGTGGTCCTGCGTCGTATTCAGACGGAGTGCCACGCGGGTTTACGTTTGTCGCGGCTGGGATGCGCGTGTCAGGAATGTTTTTATTCTGAACTGACGTGCAACTTGTCAGCGTGAAAAAGGCCGTCGAGAAAATCACGAACGTATTTTTTTGAAACTGGGCAATTAATTTCATTTCGGTCCTTTTTTTGGATCGGTTAGTCGAATGCAAATAGAATTTTTGAGTGGTAAATTATGACTTCAGTGTAGCAAGAATAATTTATTTTTGAATAGACCTGAAGATTTTCTTAACCAAAAACACATGTTGAAATCAGACGTTTGTCTAGAGAAAAAATGTTCAGAAATCAGTGAACGAAAAATCTAAATCCCTGGCCTTGTAAACCGAGTTCATCCCACTGATTCTAATACGGATAAATATCGATTTCGGGAGACTGTCATGAACTTTTGGAAAGCTCTATTAATTTTTATTATTGCGCCGTTTTTTTTAGTGATGTGTAAATCGCCAGCTGAACGCATGGCGCAGAATGCGGCGAATAGTATCGAGCGGTTTCCGACAAGTGAAAGTGTGGACGCGAAAGTTGCAGCGTCAGAAAAAATGGCCGAACTGGCGGGTTACATTTCGTTACATTTTGCGGAACAAGGTAATATTAAGAATGAAACGTTAAAGCGTTTTGCGGCCTCGTCAAAATACTATATTAAAAATTATCCAAATCGACCGGAGTACGTTTTGGGCCTTTACCAAGTTTATAAGCAACTTGTCTCAGATAAAACGGTTAAGTTTTTTATGGACGAAGACGTTGAATTTAAAATGGCCTACAAAGGCTCTTTAAAAAATGTTTCAGAAGCTTATAAAGACCTAGATGTGATGGGGGCTAACTTAGCTTTAGCGAACAAAGATAAATTAAATCACGGTCTGTTGGCCGTCTCTAGCGTGACCTATCTTCGATTTTTTACGAATAAAATCTCTGCGTCGTTGTTAACTTTAGCGCCCGTTTCGTCGGTCGATCGAAATTACGTACAGCTTAGAAATTATTTCGTAGCTGTACAAAGATCAGTGGCTGTGCTTTCGACCATCAAAGACACACAAAGATTGAAACGAAGAGTCGCGCAGATTTTAGCTTCGGCAGAATGGAAAAACTATCAGGCCTTAGCTCGTCGTACGTATGTGGGATTGTCTGAATCGTCAGAAATAGATGGTACCGCGGCCGAATTAGAAAAGGCTGAGTCGATCACGATTGGCCACAAAGCCTTAAATGTTTTATTTCAGAATATCGTAGCGGATCGATCGGTCGCTTCGGTCGACGAAAAATTCAATTATGTTTATCCGCCCGAAAGCATGGTTATTTTAGATCGCACTCCGTTTGCTTTTGCTGATGATCAAATACGTGCCGCGAAACCCATTGTTTCGGTGGCGCAAGCTAAGCCAGTTGTGGATTCAAAATCATTGGCCGAAGTTAAAGTGCCTGGCGATGGTGAATCAGGTCTAAGTGCCGCAGATGCAGTCGATGCGCAAACGGCGGCTAAACCGTCGTCGGATGATGACGAAGAAAAGCCTGTCATTTCTGATAAAAAAGTAGAAGCCAGCGCCGAAGTAGCTTCTGATACAAAAGTTGAAACGAAAGAGATGGGCGAAGTAAAGTCCGTGGAATCTAAAATAACGAAGGATGTAAAACCCGCCGTCGCTTTAGTTAAATCGGTGATATTACCTAAGCCCGCTGTTCGATTTAGACCACGAAGACCAGCGTCAACAGAATTTGCCGATACCGTGCTGATCGGAAATATTCCGGGTCAGTATTTAAATCAAAATAAAAATGAAGTTTATTTTGGCGCGATTGAAATCAAGGGCCGCCTCATCACGACGATTCAGCGTCTAGATATGGACAGTTTAGCTTTTTTCATTAAATCGCAAAAAGATAAAAAAGTTATTCTTTTGAAAAACGATAAAGGCGCCACACCTGGAGTGACGTGTTCATCGTGCCAACTTGATTACGACGTCATTTATCCAGGATTTATTAATTTACACAATCACACGAAACAAAATAATTTGCCGGTTTGGGGATTAGCCAAGGGTCAGTTCTTAAATCGTTTCGAATGGCGTGATTGGGATTCTTATACAAAATCGGTCAGCCAAAATATGAACCCGTGGATTCAGTACGGAAAGCCAATTGAATGCGCGGCTTTTCGCTGGTCTGAAATGCAGGCGATGATCAATGGAACAACTTATTTGCAAGGTCCCTCTGTTTGCGTTGATAAATGGGGCGTTAAACGCGTTGAAGATAAAGGTAGCTACGTTTCTGAAAGATCAGCTATTCAAGCGCCGACGGATATTTTAAGTCCGAACGAAATGGTTTTTGTTTGGAAAACGTTAAAACCCATTATCGATACCGGAAAAACATACGAGCAAGCTTTGGCTCAAACAGTACAAAATTATTGTCCGTCTTTAGCTGGATTAATTACCGCTGAAAACGTGAACTTACCAGCGAGTTTGAAAATTTTAACTGATCAAGAAAAGCTAGAAGCATCTTGTGGAAAAGAGGCGGGAAAACCGCTTCCGACGAAGTTTGTTCGCTACATCTATTGGATTCATTCAGGAATTGCGGGCAAGAAGCGGTTCTTAAAAGATCCAAATACGTCAGCCGTTATCGCCCATTTAGCAGAGGGGAATCGAACGGATGCCTACAATAATAAAGAATACGAAGTTTTAAAATTACTAGGGCTAAATAGACCTCATATGAATTTCGTTCATGGAGTTGGTATTGAACCAAAAAATTATGCAGAACTTGCAAAAAATCAGATGGGATTAATTTGGTCTCCGTTTTCAAATTTAATTCTTTATGGTGAAACGTTAGATATCAAAGCCGCGCACCAGGCGGGTGTGACGATGGCCATTGGTTCTGATTGGTTACCGACAGGATCTAAAGGCATTTTAGAAGAAGTGAAATTGGCTGCGCAGTACGTCGATCGTAATGAAAGCAATGGTTACAAAGAAATCTTTACCGACGAGTACTTGTTTAAGATGATGACCGAAAACCCGGCGAAGTTAATTAATCATTCTGATATTTCTGAAAAAGAAGCCGCCGTAGGCCGGTTGCAAGTAGGTGCCATGGGTTCGATGGCGGTCGCTACATTAATGCATTCAAATCCATATACAAACGTCGTCAGAAACGTGACTGAGAAAGATATTAACTTAGTCGTCATCGATGGGCAGCCGATTTACGGCAATAAGAATTATTTAGATCAGGTGCATGAAACGTACGAAATGATTTCTGAGTTAGACACGGTGATCGAAGACAGCGCTGCTTTTTCGTTTACTGACATAGACACTTTAGAAAGCTTACCCGCTGCCGAAAAGGCAGAGAAAAAATTATTTGAAATTTCTAAATTTGCACACGAAGCCAAAATTCCGCATATTGGAAAGTGCGATTTTAAAGTTCAAAAGGGTTTCGTCAATCAAGACACTCTTTATTTTCAGCGTGAGCTTAGTTATTTTATGAAAAACACGAATTTAAATTTAGATCGTTTTTCTGATATTCAAAAAATATTGGCAGCCAACGTTTTAAATCAATCTTTAAATAAAATTTCTAAAGATGGTGATCGTAGTTACGCGGTCACGTACTTCCCGTCACTCTATTCTTGTAACGACGAAAAGCACTTAAAGCGTTTTACGAATTACGTGAAAGCGAACGGCGATGATGAATTAAAATATAATATTGATTCACGCGCGGATATTCGTAAGCCATTGTCTGGCAAAGGCCCGGCGACTTTAGCAGAGATGTATAAATAAGAGTTTTGGGCGAGCTTGGTTAAGTATTTTAGCGCCAGCGAAATGTATTTAAAACGTTGTTGCAAGTCTGAATTGTCTTGGTGAAGTGATCGAAATCATCAAGACATGTTGCCATCACAATTTTGTCATTCTTTTTATAAAACACCTGCCGTGATCGGGTCGCCTTGTTCTTTTGATTTAAATCAACCACGACCGAATTTTGTTCATTTTGTTTGAGTGATTGTAATCCAACGACTTCAAAACCGTATTGATTGTAATCGCGTAGATATTGACGAACGTACTTTTCTAAATCAACTTTCGGATTCACGTTTTCGGTACGAAAACTGAGTAAAGCTTTTGAAGTTGCCTCGTCTGAACCGATTTCAATTGTTGAGGCCTCGTCGGTCATTGGCTTTTTGATCATCCAATTTGAAGGAAAACTTTTGACTTCAAAACCCATTTGGCTAAAAGCGGCGCCCGAATGAATTTGATTGATTATCGAAGCGCCTGTCAGCGGTTGCACGGCAGCTTGGCTGATCGATAGTGTTGCGGCTGTAATAATAAAGCTTAAAAGTGAAGTCATTCTTTAATTGTGGCACTGTTTTCAGCGAATTTCAAAATTTTAGTCATTAAACTTGTCGGGTTTGATTTTTTAATTTCGCTTAAGTTAACCCATTGACCGCCTTTCGGTGTCTTAGTGGCCGGTTTCGAAATCGATATAAACAGGTCGTACTTCGTTACACCGTGTTTAAAATCGTAAGTCTTAGGTTTCTTTTTTAATTTTTCAACCTGGCTTTCGGGAAACAGGGTATTCTTTAAAAAAGGACCTTCAAATGGGGTTAAGTAAATTTGTCCTTTTTTAATGTGGGGTTGAAAATTGCATTGCCAGATTTCAAATTCGGCGCGGGGCTTCGGGGCTGGTAATTGTTCAATTAAATTTTCTTTCAAGGCGATGCAGCGATTTTTCCAAGGGCACATCAAACACAAAGGTTTTTTCGGTGTACAAACAGTTGCACCCATCTCCATCATGCCTTGATTCACTTCTGAATTTTGTAGGGTTTGCGCTAAAGCATCTGAAATTTTTTGTAAAATGTCTTTCTCTTTTGAATTCCACCAATTTAATTTCAATCCGTAACGACGACTTAAAACGCGAATGACGTTTCCGTCTAACACGCCGACGTGTTCGCCAAATGCTAAGCTTGAAACCGCACGCGACGTGTAGGGTCCGAACCCCGGCAGTTCTAATAGTTCGGCCGCTGTTTGATGGAACCCGCTGACGGCCAAACGAATGGCAGACTTATGTAAATTTCTAGCGCGCGAATAATAGCCTAGTCCCGCCCAGTACTCTAACACTTCGTTTTCTTGTGCACTGGCAAGAGACTCTAATGAAGGAAAGCGGGACATAAATTTTTCATAAAAAGGGATGACCGCCGTGACCGTTGTTTGCTGAAGCATGACTTCCGAAATCCAAATACGGTATGGATTTTTATCTTTTCTCCAAGGTAATTCGCGACGGTTTGCCAGATACCAGGCGATTAAATCACTTTGGTCTTTGGCGATGATTTTAGAAGGAATTTCAGACTGATTGTTAGCTGCCATGACACAGCACTTTAGCGGATAATCTATTTGTAACCAACATCATTTTTGACAATAATAGTCGTATGAATAAAGAGTTTAAACCCATCAGTGGCCGAGAGTTTCCGCGTTTTTCAGCAATCAAAACTTTTTTCAGACTACCTATCGCCGAAATCAAAGAAAATTTTGATGTCGCGCTTTTTGGTCTGCCGTACGATGGCGGTGTTTCGTACCGTCCAGGGGCCCGCTTTGCGCCGACGCAGATTCGTGATGCTTCAAGCTTAGGGCGCGGATTTCACATGGAACGCGGTATGGCTTTATTTGAAAAACTAAAAATTGCAGATATCGGTGATTGCCCGGTGGTTCCGATTGATCAAGCGCAAACGTACGCGAACATCGAAAAATTCGCGGGACAGATTTTAGATACAGGCAAAAAATTTATTTCAATCGGGGGCGATCATTCGACGACGTTACCGTTATTACGTGCCGCTAAAAAGAAATACGGCGTGCCTTTAAATTTTATTCACTTCGATGCACATTTAGATACGTATCCGGCAGCCTGGGGTTGTGAGTACCATCACGGCGCTTTTGCCAGACACGCAGTTGAAGAAAGCTTAGTGAATCCGTCTAAGATGTTACAGATCGGAATTCGTGGGCCGCTAGCGGGAGGCGATGATTTAAACTTTATTGAAAAACATAAAATTCAAGTCATGACAGTTGATGATATTCGCGAAAAACCATTAAACGAATTTTTAAAAACGTTACCGTCTTTTACGGGCCCAACGTACATTAGTTTTGATATTGATTGTTTAGACCCAGCTTTCGCTCCGGGTACGGGAACACCGGTTGTGGGTGGTTTGACCACGTACGAAACGCAAAAGATTTTACGTACATTAAAAATTGATCACTTAGTTGCGGCCGATATCGTTGAAGTATGTCCTCCGTACGATACGTCGCAAATCACGTCGTTAGCCGCGGTGGATGTGATGTTTGATTTGATGTGTTTGATGGGACTATCGAAATAAAAAGTACCAGCTCACTTTTGGGGATGCAGAGCATCGTAAAGTGAATTTGGGCGAAGGGTGAATTTATGAATAAGCAAAAAGCCATATTAGCCGCAGGATGTTTTTGGGGCGTTGAAGAGTTACTACGTGAAATGCCTGGCGTTATTGACACGCAGGTGGGTTATTGCGGCGGTAAATCGGCCGAAGATGCCTTGTACACAAAAGTAAAAACGGGGCAAACCGGGCATGCGGAAGCCGTACAAATTATTTTTGACGCTGATGTATTAAGTTATGAAAATTTGATTCGTGCTTTTTTTAAATTGCATGATCCAACGACTTTGAATCAACAGGGTAACGATATCGGCACCCAATACCGATCGGCGATTTTTTATTTTGATGCTGAACAAAAAGCGACGGCAGAAAAAGTGAAAGTTGAAGTGGAAGCGTCGAAGAAGTGGCCTCGTCCGGTTGTGACACCGGTTATTCCGGCCGAGCCTTTTTACGACGCCGAAGGATACCATCAAGATTACTTACAAAAAAATCCCGATGGATATACTTGCCATTACTGGCGCGAGTAAACCATATTGTTAATTAACCTTAACAAAACGGCCGCAAAACCGCATTCAGTGCCAGATTGCAGTTTTATGTCGGTATCAAATCCCATCAATTCGATAAGGTTATACTTGCTGTTCGTGCATTGAATATCCTGTAGAGTCCGACCATCCTGGTTTGCTGGGATGAAGTAGGATATATGGCCGTTTATTTAAATCAATTTCATGTTGTGAAGCCGAAAAATTGTATCAACCAAAACGATTTATTAGCGTGGATAATCAAATGCCATCAAGAAGCTGAAGTAAATGCATCGCCTGAAGTACCATTAAGTTCTGAAATGATTGAGAAATTATTTTTACGTTATGGCGTTAAATCGGCCCAAATTGGTCAACGCTACCTAGAATGCGGAGCAATCTCTAACAGTGGTTTTGATGGCGGAGAAATTTATGAAATTTCAAAGTCTCAAAAAAATGGCGTAGATATCACAAAAAGAACCGAGTTTTTTTCGTCGCGTGCATTTCCAATTTTTAAAACGTTTTACGAAGGTAGTGAGTCTGCGGGGCGTCCCGATCATATTATTCATGTAACGTGTACCGGTTACGTTTCACCAAGTGCGGCGCAACGAATTGTGGCTGAAGAAAGCTGGGGAAAGAATACCGAAATTACGCATGCCTATCATATGGGTTGTTATGCGGCGATGCCCGCGGTTCGCATCGCGAACAGTTTAGTTATTTCTGAAAATGTAAATCGTTCCAACTTTAATGTCGATATCGTTCATACAGAAATGTGTGCGCTTCATATGAACCCGCTGGCGCAGACCGCAGAACAAATGGTGGTGCAAACGTTATTTGCCGATGGGCATATCAAGTACACGGCCAGTGAAAATCCGCAGGCTGCAGGAAAGAATTTAAAAATTATTGCAACTTACGAGAAAGTGATCGCGAACTCTGTGCAGGATATGAGTTGGTTTCCGGCTCCGTGGGGAATGCAGATGAATTTGTCGCGTGAAGTTCCAGGTAAGATTAAGCTAGAGCTGAAAAAGTTTTCAAATGAACTTTTTCATAAAGCAGGTCTTGAATTGAATGAGGCCATGCGTTCCATTTTTGCCATTCATCCTGGCGGTCCTAAAATAATAGATGCCGTTCAAGATGTTTTAGAATTAAAAGATGAGCAAGTTGCAGAAAGTAAAAAAGTTCTGTTCGAGCGCGGCAACATGTCTTCGGCGACCTTGCCGCATGTTTGGAATGAAATTTTAGCCAACAATTATCCAATAGGAACCAAGGTAGTTAGCTACGCTTTTGGGCCCGGTTTAACTTTGTTTGGTTCTGTTTTCGAGGTCGTTTAATGGTGTTGTTAATTCCATTTCTATTGCAAGGGTTCGTGATGTTTTTTGATGAATTTTATTTTCATCGAAAACGTGGACTTCCGCTTTGGGAGCGCATTGGCCATCCATTAGATACGCTATCAGTTCTTTTTTGTTACGGGTTTATTTTTTATTTTCCGTATAGCGAACTAAACTTGAATATCTATATCGGGCTAGCCGCATTTTCTTGCCTACTTATCACGAAGGACGAATTTGTTCACACCAGCCTATGTGATGCCAAAGAAAATTGGTTGCATGCGGTGTTGTTTATTTTACATCCGATCACTTTCTTTTGTGCCGGACTTATGTGGAAAGAAAATATTTATCCAAGTTTTATAACCTTTCAACCGGTAGTCATTTTCTGTTTTTTGATTTACCAAATTGTTTACTGGAGATTTTATGCAAAAAGTTAATAACGATGTTTATGATACTTATGGAGACCGCTGGTACGAAGCTGACGATGATCCGGTGGCTTTATTAAGGGCTGAATCAAAAACGAAAACGCCTTGGATCGTTTCACAGCTAAAACAATATGGTTATTTAACCAAAGAGACTAAAGTTTTGGACGTCGGTTGCGGCGCGGGTTTTCTAAGTAATGCATTGGCGAAGCAAGGCGTTCAGGTTACGGGTGTCGACTTATCGGAAGAAAGTTTAAAGGTGGCCCATAAGTACGACGAGACAAAGACAGTTCATTATCAGTCAGCCGATGCTTACAAGCTACCGTTTGAAGATTCAAGTTTTGATGTCTTAACGGCCATGGATTTTTTAGAACACGTCGAGCATCCTGATCAGATCATCATCGAGTTTTCACGCGTATTAAAGCCAGGCGGTGTCTTTATTTTTCATACATTTAATCGGAATTTTTTAGCGTATATTGTTATTATTAAATTTGTGGAATGGCTGGTTAAAAACACGCCGAAGCACTTGCATGTTTTACGGTTGTTTATCAAACCAAAAGAACTGAGTCATTATTGCGAGCTGTCTGGTATGAAAGTGAAAGCGATGACTGGAATCAAACCCGTTTTTTCAACGATTCCTATTCGGCATCTGTTTAGTGGAATCGTGCCCAAAAGTTTGCGATTTGAGCTAACGAAAAGTTTGCTACTATCCTATATGGGAATCGCGCAAAAAAATAGATCGTGATTAATTTTCTTCTTCGTTTTCGTTGCAGCACAGTTGGCTGCTGATGACCGTCGCTAATGAAAGCTGCGCGATTTGCACAAGCACTTTCATTTGGTCTAATTTGTCTTCGTCTAAGTCGAGCAAAGTTTTTTGATCGTGCGGCATATTTTTTACGCCTTCATTTGAGTGCACTACGGATTCTAACATTTTTGCTTCGCGTAGATGTAAGACGTTCGAAATCACGCTTTGGACGTCTTCGTTGGCTTTCAATAGAATTTTTCGACGATCGCCTTGGCCGACAACTAATATCACTTTGTAATGAATTAGATCTTTTAGCGCTAAGCTGACTAAGGCCTTTGAACATCCTAAGCGCTTAACTAGTACAGTCGCCGCAATCGGTTTACTAGATAACCAGATGTGCGTCCAAATTTGGCCGTGGATTTTTTTAAATCCCCAGAATTCGATAAACGAACCTACTTGGTCGGCTAAGTGTTCAAATTCAGCGGGCACTTGATATGGCATAGCCTATTGTAACCCAACTTTATTTAAAAATTATAGTGAATTCGATCAGAGCGTACTTTAGTGAAAATAACCCTGCCACAGAACATGACTGTTCCAAAAATAGCAGGCATTTAACACGCTATTTTCAGTCAGGTAAACCCGCATTTATTTGAGACCATAAAACAGGATTCAAAATCTCAGAGCCAATCATGTACACGGGCTCGTGCTCTTTTGATTTCCCCTTCTTTGCTTCGGTTGGTAAGAAGCCGGTTCCGCCGGCTGATCCAAGCCATTCTTTGCGTAGCGCTAACGAATTTGAAACAAGGACATGTTTGAACGAATCGAATTCTTTCTTCGCGCTTCGACCATTTTCGAAAGTTGAAAGAACAGCGTAGTTTTTATTTGTCTGAATTTTTTCAAGCACTTGAAAACCTAATTCAGAAAAATATTTAAACTTCTGGCGACCGGGTGATTTTGATGTAAAAATCAAATCGAGATTTCCTGATAGAAAATGGGCTTCCAGTTCATTCAGGTCGTAAATATCAATAAATATTTTTGAAATTCCTATTTGATCGAAACAATGCTGAGCGGTGCTGATGGCAAACGAAGACATCCCTTCAAGTGTTCCAATTCTGATTTCGGCGATGACTTGGTTTTGGCTTAAGTTCGACAATTCACCCTCTAGGCGTTTACTCGACTTTTCGAAAAGTAACGCCAATTGAAAGGCGATGGTGGTCCAGCCCGATTTTCTTTTTGCCGATCGATCTAAAAGGACTATCTTTAATTCATCTTCAATTTTGGCGATGATTCTAGAAAGCTGCGGCTGACTAAGACCCACGTGAATTGCGGCCGCCGAAAGATTTTTAAAGTGAATCGCCTTTGTTAAAACATTTAATTCGTAATAGATGTGTTGCATGCTGCTGGTCCTATGATTTTTTAATGTAGTTAATGAAAGCGGCTCCGCCTAACAAGAATGCTAGGATGTAACCGACTAAGCTAATAGTTGGCATTCCGGCCGTCGTGTAAATGGTTTGCATCGGGTAAATGAGCGAACTTGAAATAATAAGTGATGCGATGATAATTCCTAAAAACAGAAGGTTAAATGAAACTTCAACACTGCGGCGTAAGTCTTCAAAACCTTGCACTTCCACGCGCGACCTGTAGTCGGGCGAATTAATTCGACGTAGCATCATATTGAGTTGTCGTGGTAGCGAATTTAAAAATCCGCGTGATTCGCGAAATAGCAACGTGGCTTCATCGACGAAGCGAGTGGGCTGAAACTGACTTTGCGCCACCTCGTTCACCATCGTTAATGTGTATTGTAAAAAATCAAAATCGGGAACGATTCTTTGGCCTAAGCCCTCAATAGAAACAATGGATTTAAAGAACATCATCAGTTCGGCCGGAACAGATAGCCCATGTTCAGCCGCCACGCTGGATGATGACATCAGAATTTTTCCAACGTTCATGTGTTTCATCGTCAAACCAAAATAGGGTGAAATAAGGGCTTGCAGTTCTTTAGCGAATAAATCAACGTTCACGGTTTCTGAAAATGGAGCTAGGTCTACGTATTCGTAGGCTAAACGAAGATAGTCTTCTTTTGATAAAGCTAAAAGCATATTAACGATCGAAGTTTGGGTTTTATGATTTAAGCGGCCCACGACGCCAAAATCGATTAAGCCAATTTTATTATCCGGAAAGATAAAAAAGTTTCCGGCATGAAGATCGCCGTGAAAAAAGCCATCCATGAAAACCATTTTTAAATAAGAACGTAAACCTAGTTTAACAATTTCTTCAGCTTGCACGCCGGGCTGTTGTAATGCGCCCTCTTGTGATAACCGTTTACCGTCTAACATTTGCATCACTAAAACACGTTCGGTCGTTAGATCAAAATAAACTTCGGGAATTAAAACTTTTTCTTCTTTTTTAAAATTTTCTTTAAATTTACGGATGTTGTTGGCTTCAACGACAAAGTTTGTCTCAAGCTCTAACGTTTTAAAGTATTCATCGACCATCGCGACCGGGTTAAACGGGCGTACTTCGGGAATATATTTTTCTAACATTTCGGCGATAAAATAAAGAACATTTAGATCATCATTAATGGTATGTACGATGCCCGGGCGTTGAACTTTTAAGACGACTGATTTGCCGTCTAATAGTGTTGCTTTATGAACTTGCGCAATGCTGGCCGAGCCAATCGGAATTTCGTCAAAACTTGAAAATTTAGAACGCCATTGAACACCAAGATCAGATATTAGAACAGCTTCAATTGTTTTAAAGTCTAACGTTTGAACTTGGTCATGCAGCAGTGACATCTCTTCTAAATAATCGTCGGGAATTAAATCGGGACGTGAAGCCAGTAGCTGACCGAACTTAACAAACGTCGGCCCTAGTTCTTCGAAGCTAAGGCGTAAACGTCTAGGCAAAGACAATTGTTCTTTTTCTTCTGTTGAAGACTCAGAACTAACGAACTTACCTAGATTTATTTTTTCGACTAGATTTTTTAGACCGTGTCTTGCGAACACCGCCAGAATCGTCTTTAGACGGCCAACGTTTCTCAGAGTCCTTCCGATTCGCAGAGGCCCCAGCAGAGGGCTTCGTTGTTGGTTTCGAACTTGGGCTTTCTTCATTTTTATGAGTCCTTTTTTGATCTAGATAATCAGATAAAGAAGCGTAACGCGGTTTGATCTCGTACGTGCCGGCTGAATGGCTTGAACCGGCCGCACTTCCGCCTGGCGTAGCTGACGCGGGTGAGGTTGGTCGCGGAATATCTTTTGAAGTAAAATCAGGTTTTTTTGTACCAAATTTTAAAGCAGGTCGTTGGCTAGAGAATTCAGATTTAGTTCTTTTTCCGCCACCAACACCAGCGTTCGAGAAACTTGCAGTTTGTTTTTCAGCCATCGCTGATTTTCGGCCGTCCGATTTTTTACCAGAGCGATCTTTATTCGAAAGAGATTTCCGATCGTCTTCTTTTTCGCGTTTTTTTCTGAAGTTGGCTTTATTATCTTTATAATCTGGTTCTTTATCGCCTTTTTTACCAGCGGTCGATTTACCTTTAAAAGACGATTCTTTTGATCCGTAGCGATCGGCTTTCGGAGAACGTTTGCCGGCCGAAATCAATCGATGGTGGTTATCTGGATTTTCTTTATCTAATAAGAAGTTAATTTGACCTTGTTCAACGTCGACGGCACTGACGATGACATGCAAAGTGTCGCCCATGGCGTATGTTAAGCCTGAACGTTTTGCGGTTAAAGTTAAGTTCTGTTCGTCGAATTCCCATTTATCAACGCCTAGGTCGTCTAAACGAATAAGACCATCGATATTAAATTCGCGAAGTAAAACGAAAACTCCAAATTTTGTAACAGAGCTTACGATGCCTTCAAAAGCTTGGCCTTCCATTTTCTTCATGAAACGCGCTTTTTTGATCGCCTGAATTTGACGTTCGGCCTTTGCTGATTTTTGCTCGGCTGCTGATAGCCATGTGCCTGCAGTCGCTAAGTCTTCGTCACTTAAGCCACGATAGCGGCCTCCTTGCAGAATTAAAGACTTCACTAAACGGTGAACGATTAAATCGGGGTAACGACGAATTGGTGACGTGAAATGCGTGTAGAATTCAAATCCTAAACCGAAATGGCCCAAGTTTTTGTGCGTGTACTTCGCTTGGCTCATAGAGCGTAACGTTAAGATATGGATGATCTGCGCTTCGGGTTTGCCATCGAATTCGTGAAGCATGCGGGTTAAACGTTTTTGTAACTTGCCGCCTTTATCAAGACCTTCTTTGGCTGTCGAACCACCTAAGTTTGTCATATACCGTTGTAACAAACTTATTTTTTCAGCCGCAGGTTCTTCATGCACACGGTAGAAAGCGGGAATTTCTTTTTCACTTAAAAATTTAGCTACGGCCACGTTCGCCGCTAACATCAATTCTTCAATTAATCTATGGGCGAATAAACGTTCTGACTTAATAATGTCTATGGGTTCTCCGGTTCCATCAATCACAAGTTCAGTTTCGGGAACTTCTAAATCTAATGAACCTTCTTTAAAGCGGCGGGCCATCAATACTTTAGCTAAGTCGGCACACCGAAAGATATTTTCTTGAACGTCTTTATTTTTTGTCGATTGTGTTTTGTCTGAAGGGTTACCGTCGATCAACTCTTGCGCTTCACCGTAGGTGACGCGTGATTTACTTTCGATGACTCCTTCGTAGAATTTAGAATCAGTCATAGCCCCCGTAAAATCGAAATTCATTTCGGCCACTAAAGCTAAGCGGGGTACGTGTGGGTTTAAAGAACATAAGCCATTACTTAATGCTTCGGGCAGCATCGGGATGACGAAATTTGGAAAGTAAACCGAAGTTCCACGCTCGTAGGCATCTTTA
>JACMQO010000098.1 GCA_014376935.1 Bdellovibrio sp. | reverse complement strand
AATTAGCTCAAACAGAAAGAACTCAAATCGCGTTCACGGAGCCACTTGTTCATTTTAATGAAGACAGTATTTCGGCGGCGGATTTAAATCCTGAATTGACGGCGGCCGGTTCAGGTGCGGCCGGCACAGATATGAATGAAGACACGATTACTAAACTGATCGAGCATAAAACGGCCGAAGAAGAATTCATGGATATTGATTTAGACGATGTTCTTTCTTTAGATGAAGCTGAATCTTCTTATTTATTTACGCCACAAAAAATTAACTTAGAAGCCGATATGGCGTCGCAAATTAAAGAAACCAAACGACCGGATTTCAAATTCCAGAAAAAAACGCAGGCCGTTGACCAATTTGAAACCCGCATACGCAGACCCGAGAAATCATGAAAATAAAAGAGCACGCATCCGATTTTACAGTGTTCGTTTTGTCGCAAGATGCCGATTTGGGGTCTCGTGTGAAACTAGCTTTGTCTCAAAGTCGGTATGATGCGTACTTTTTTGCAGATCTTGACGAAATGAACGTTCGTTTGAAGGATGCTCCTCCGCACATCGTGGTGGTTGATCAAGATGCTCTATTGACTGAGCTTTCAATCTTTTTCGAAAATGTTTTATCGTATTCTAGCGAAATTAAAATTATTTTATTAACGAAGCCTGAGCAGTTTTCATACCTGCCAGACTTCAAAGATTTTAATCTAGAAGCGTACTTTGATCGCGAAGCGAATGCGGTTTCGCTTCAGGTGTTAAACGCCGTTGATCAAGTGTGCGAAAATTTATATCGCCTTTACCAGAATGAACAAGTCTTTGAAGCGTACCAAGAAACGCGTAAAGAGTTCGAGCACTATAAACAAGACGTGCGTCAAGATCATATGGGTCCGGCCGTTCGTCCGTTTCAAATGCGCATCACTGAATACAAAGTGGCTGAATCGAAAGAAGAACTGTTGCAAAAATTCTTCTCGCAGACGCCAACGCAGTCTTGGGTCTTTTTAAAATATATTAAATCAATTAAAACATATATTGCAGTTGCTCACCAAAACATGGAAGAAAACTGGGTCGAAGGTTTGTCGTTTAAAATTCCTTCGGACGAAGACGCATTTAACGAACAAATTATTGGTGGAATCTTTCCTGAAAGCTTAACTGATTATCTGAAAGATAAATGGGAGATCTCGGCTTTAAAGATTTTACCACTTTTATTAAAAGATCAGATCGAAGGCGTTTTGATCACGCCGCAAGATATTTCGGCCGAAGTGGCCGAAGATTTTTCGTTGATGACTTTAGTTTATCAAGTTTTAAGTTTAGAAGCCCAGCCGACTCATCTAGATGTCGAAGACCCGTTGACGGGTTTTTATAACCAATTATTTTATAAACGAATTTTAGATAAAGAAATCGATCGATCAAAAAGAACATTTGCGCCCATTTCGGTCGTCAAAGTTTCAATTGATAACTTCCGTGAAATTGAAGTCAGTCAGGGTCGCCCTTTTGTTGATGAAGTGATTAAAAAAATCGCGGCCATCATTGAAAGTACTTCTCGATTACCAGATTATTCGTGCCGTACAAACGAAAATGAATTTTCGTTGTTATTAATTAACTGCAATCGCAAAGGCGCTGCTTTACGGGCCGAACGTTTGCGCCAAGTTTTAAAAACGCAAAGCTTTTCGAAATCGGGATTTTTAATCACGATTAGCCAGGGCATTAGCGAATACCCAAGTTTAACCGAAGGGGCCAAATCACTAGATCAGTCGGCCGCCAAAGCGTTAACTTTTATTTCTTCTAAAGGGGGCGATAAAATTTGTATTTACAAAGCGCCCTCTGATCATAAACCCGATTTTCCGGTCAACGTGTGAGTCTGTAATGGAAATGTATCGTCGAACGTTCGCAGAAATTTCAATTGAAAATTTACTGTCGAACTGGCAGCAAATTAAAAATGTCGCGGGCGATGATCGTTTCATTTGCCCGATGGTTAAAGCCAATGCCTACGGTCACGGCGATGTGCAAACGGCATTAGCTCTTGAAACTGTGGAAGCAGATACGGTTGGAGTTTGTTTGATCGAAGAAGGTCTTCTGCTTCGATCAGCTGGCGTTAAAAGTCAGATTCTAGTCTTTCGCGGATTTGATCGCCATGGGGCTGAAAAAATTCTTGAATATCAAATGACCCCGGTCGTAAGTACGTGGGAGCAAATTCAAGCGCTCGAGTCGGTGGCCGACGAACCCGTTAAAATTCATTTGAAATTTAATACCGGAATGAATCGCTTGGGTTTTAATATTGATCAAACAGAGAAATTATTTACCTATTTTAAAAATTCTAAAAAATTAAAACTAAAAGCCTTGTTAACACACTTTGCACAAGGTGAAGATGCCATTTTTAATGATGGGTTTTCGGCGAAACAAACAAAATTATTTAAAGAGGTCGTTGATTACTTTAAACCGCTGAATACGTATGCTCACTTATTAAATTCAGGCGGCATTGCCAGTCAGGCTTATTTAAAAAAAGAAAATAAAACAGACGGATTTTTATTTCAAGAAAAGTGGGGATTTCGTCCCGGTTTAGCTTTGTATGGTTACCAACCGCATGCCCGTTTTAACGAAATGAATCTAAAGCCAGTGATGACTTTGAAATCTGTCGTTAACAACATAAGAACTGTTACGACGGGTGAAACAGTTTCTTACGGTTGCAGCTGGCAGGCTCAACGTGATTCAAAAATCGCGATTGTGCCGATTGGTTACGCGGACGGATTTCATCGCCTTATTTCAAATAAAGGTCATGCGCTGTTTGCTGACAAAATTGTGCCCGTCGTCGGACGTATCTGCATGGATTTTTTGATGTTAGATGTCACTGATGTTATTCAAGGTGACGACATTAATAAATGGATCGAAGAAGAAGTGATTTTATTTGGTTACGATGACAAATTAAAATTATTTCCGGCCGATGACGCCGCCGAAACGTCGCACACGATTGTATGGGAGACTTTGACCTCGGTCGGAGAGCGCGTGCCACGTCATTTTAAAGGACTTAAAAAACCATGAGCCAACAAAAAAGCGGATTCATTCAATCAATCGCCAATGCTATGGATTACGTAGCGTATTCGGTGCTGAATGGATTTTTAAATTTTGTGCATGAAGTGGGTTCCTTTTGTCTTTTTGGTTTTCAAAGTTTTCGACTGCTATTCACAAAGCCCTACCGTTACGGTGAAATCATCAAACACATGGAGTTTATCGGTAATCAGTCGGTAGGTATCATTGCGCTAACAAGCGCTTTCACTGGATTAGCCTTATCGTTTCAAATTTACTTAGGATTTAAAACGCTGAATGCGACCGACTTGGTTGGTCCTTTAGTGGCGTTAGCGATTTCACGCGAATTAGGTCCGGTGTTAACGGGATTAATCGTTGCGGCCCGCGCGGGTGGTGCGATGGCGGCGCGTTTAGGAACGATGCGTGTGAACGAACAATTGGATGCGCTGGATGTGATGGGTGTAAATACAAAACAATATTTGATCGGTCCCCGCATTATCGCGGCCATCTTTTGTATGCCTTTACTAACTGCGCTTTTTGATTTTATGGCGATGGTCGGATCATGGTTCTTATGTACAAAATTAGTCGGCCTTGATCACGCCGTGTTTATGTCGAAAATTAAAGATGCCGTGCAAATTCATCACATCATTGAAGGCTTAGCTAAATCGGCCATCTTCGGAATATTTTTTGCCGTGATCTGCACCTACAAAGGTTACAATACAACCGGCGGCGCCAAAGGCGTGGGTGAAGCTACCAATCGCGGTGTCGTGATCAGTATGGTTTCAATTATCATCATCGATTATTTCTTGATGAATATTATTCGTATATTTTATGTCTTTACAGGAATCAGCCAATGAGTTCGCAGTTTTCAAAAGAAAAATACGCGATTGTCTTAGATGATGTTAAAAAAACATTTGATGAAAAAGAATTCGTTTTAAAAGGCATTAATCTAAAAATTCCTCGGGGTAGTTTAACGGCGATTATTGGTTTTTCGGGTACGGGAAAAAGCGTCGTGTTAAAGCATATGTTGGGTCTGTATAAACCTACCTCTGGCTCTGTGACGGTATTAGGTACCGATTTAAGTACTTTAAGTTCTGATAATTTAACGATGTTTCGTTGCAACTATGGTGTCTTGTTTCAAAGTGCGGCGTTATTTGACGATATGACGGTGTTAGAAAATGTTTGTTTTCCCCTTGAAGAGCACCGTCGTAATCTAACGAAAGATCAAGTTTTACAAATCGCCCAAGAAAAATTAAGAATGGTCGATCTTGATCCGAAACACTTTCATAAGCTTCCGAGTCAGATTTCGGGTGGTATGCAAAAACGTACGGGTCTTGCGCGAGCGCTGGCCTTAGATCCAGAGATTTTGTTGTACGATGAGCCGACGACGGGCTTAGATCCGATTTTAACCGAGATGGTGGATGATTTGATTTTGCAAACTCATCGCGCCCGTCCCGGAACGACATCGATCATGGTTTCGCATGACTTGAATGCCGCGTTTCGAATCGCAGATTTCATTGTCATGCTAGATGCTGGTCGAGTCCTGCTTGCAGGCACGGCTGATGATTTTTATAAAACTGACATCGAACTTGTGCGAAAATTTGTAGATAAGGGAATCAAACATTAGTGGTTTTTTCAGCGTGAAGGATTCTAAGTGAGTTTTTTGAAGTTACCAGAATTTAAAGTGGGTGCGCTCGTCGTTGCTATCGGCGCGTTGATTGCCTTTATGTCTTTGCAAGTCAGCGATGACCCAAGTTTTTTAGGTCGTTCACGTAAGGCGTGGTTCTTACTTCCGAATGCCAGCGGCCTTATCAAAGGTTCAGCTATCAAATCAGCGGGTATTCCTGTTGGTTCTATTCAAGATATTAAATTACAAGACGGTCAGGCTCGTATCGAAATCACCGTTAAATCAGATGTCAGATTATCTAGATCAGCTCAAGTATCAATGTTAGCTAATGGCATTTTGGGTGATAAGCATATCGAAATTCAACCGGGCCCAGTTGATGATGCTGAATTAGAAGATAACGGCCAAATCTTAACGGTTAAAAATGGCGGATCATTAGATGACGTCATGACTCAGGTCGGAGAATTAGCCACGTCGTTAAAAGAAGTTGCGAATAATTTAAAAGAAGCCGTATCTGATAACGGAACCGATAAGCACATTTTAGGTCGTATCGTTAGAAACGTAGAAAAACTAACGGGTGATTTAGCCGAAATGACTTCGGACAACAAAGAACAAATCAGCGAAATCGTCGATCAAGTTCATAACATAACCGAAGCGATTGACGAGCTAGTAAATGACGACAGCGATAAGGGTTTGAAAAAGACCTGGAAAAACGCAATGGTCCACATCGACAGTTCTCTTAAAAATATCGATGATATTACAACCAAGATTAATAAAGGCGAAGGCACAATTGGTAAACTGATTTCGGATGAACAAACATCTGAAGACGTATCATCAGCCATCGAAGGAATCAGCGGTTTAGTTGATTCAGCGAATAAAATTTCAACGGGTATCGATTTTAACTCGTACTATTTAAATTCGGTCGGCGACGCGAAAACGGCGATCGGTGTGACGATTCAACCGGGGCTTGATCGCTTTTATTATTTAGGCGTGATTTCAGATCCAGCTGGGGTTGTTGAGACGACCGATATAAAAACAACACCGGCGGGCGGAACTGCTAATCAAATTGAAGAAGTTAAAACATATCATAGTAAAGTTAAGATCTCGGCTTATTTTGGCAAAAACTTTTTCGACTGGACATTGCGGGGCGGTATTTTTGAAAACACCGGCGGTATCGGGGTCGATTATCACATGATGGATAATAAGCTGACGGCGACGTTTGATGCGTACGATTTCGAAAAAGTGCAGTTGCGCGCGATGGTTAACTATAAATTATTGTACGGCTTTTATCTAGTGGGCGGATACAACGATATACTAAATCAGCGCAGCGCTCAGTCGGTTTTTGCCGGTGCCGGATTATTCTTAACCAACGACGATCTTAAACTTCTATTGACGAAATCACCGTTCTGATGAAAAGAGCACTGGTTAGCGTTTCAGATAAATCGGGTTTGATTGAATTCTTGAGACCACTTGTGCTTAATGGCCTACAAATTGTATCAACTGGTGGAACGCTTCAGTTTTTAAAACAAAATGAAATTGAGGCGACAGATATTTCAGAAGTCACAGGATTTCCCGAAGTTTTAGACGGTCGGGTCAAAACGCTTCATCCTTTCGTTCATATGGGTTTACTAGCTGATCAATTTAACCCGAAGCATGTCGAAACTTTAAAAACACACAACGTATCGGCATTTGATCTAGTTGTCGGCAATTTATATCCCTTTGAAAAAGTGGCTTTAAATGATGAAAGCACGTTTGAGCAGTTGATCGAAAATATTGATATCGGCGGCCCCAGCTTTTTAAGGTCTTCCGCTAAGAATTATAAATCAGTTGTCGTCGTCAGTGATCCGAAGGACTACAATTGGATTCAAGAAAAAATAATTGCAAAAAATATTACGGTCGATGACCGTAAAAAACTAGCGCTTAAAGTATTTTCTTTAACATCTTACTACGATGCTTTGATCTCGCAAAAATTAGCGGGTGATTTGGCCGATCCTCAGTATTTAAATTTACCTTTAAAAAAGAAATTTTCTTTACGCTACGGTGAAAATGCGCATCAAAATGCGACGTGGTATGAAAATCCGTTAGCGTCGATCAGCTTAAGTTCGTCGGTGATTCATCAGGGTAAAGAACTTTCGTATAATAATTTATTAGATTTAGATTCCGCTGCCGGCCTTGTGATGCAGTTTGATTCTCCAGCCTGCGTGGCCGTCAAACACAATAATCCATGTGGCGCGGCTCAAGCTGATACTCTTGCTGAAGCTATTATCAAGGCCATCCAATCTGATCCAAAAAGTATTTTTGGCGGTATCATCGCATTTAATAAAGAAGTTAATTTGCAAACCTGCGAAAATTTAAAGTCAATTTTCTTAGAGTGTCTGATCGCGCCAAGTTATTCAAACGATGCCCTTAAACTTTTAAAAACAAAAAAAAATCTACGCGTTTTAAGTTGGCCTGATCTATTAAAAAAGAATCAGCAAAAGCCACTTAGCCTTAAGTCATTATTCGGTGGCGTTTTAGTTCAAGATCAAGATCAATTTGTTGAAAACAATTGGACGCATTTTGAAAAGGTTCCAACAGCGGCTATCAAAGAAGATATGAAATTTGGCGAAAAAGTCTGCGGGTTTTTAAAAAGTAATTCGATTGCCTTAGTTTATCGTGGGCAAACAGTAGGTTTGGGAATGGGGCAAGTGAATCGGGTTGATGCTGTTGAACAGGCGCTACTTCGATTTAATGATTTCAAAAAGACGACTGCGATTCAAACCGAAGATGTTGTTTTGGTTAGCGATGCCTTTTTTCCGTTTGCGGATTCGATTGAAAAAATCGCGGCTGCCGGAATTAAATGGATTTTTCAGCCGGGCGGATCAGCCAGAGACCAAGAAGTCATCGACAGCGCCAAATTAAAATCGATCAATATGACGTTTTCACACCAACGTCATTTTAGGCACTAACGATGATGTCAGGCATGCACAGCGATAAAAAATGGTTGATCAAATCCGAGAACAAAGTTCTGGGGCCCTATAATTTTGAACAAATCGAAGATCTTTTGTTAAAAAAACAAATCTCTTTAATTGATGAAGTTCGTGATACCGATACACGTTGGTTATACTTACGTGAAAATCCTGAATTTAAAAAAACGATTGATGCCATTCGCGCCCGCTTAGATTCAAAAGCTGAATCGACAAAGGCCATTCATACAAATGTTAGTCACGTGGTCAGCATGACGGCCACAGCCAATACCGAAGGCACGACGACATTAAATCAACAAACAAAGTCGATGGTACCCCAGTACACCGATGTGAACGTCCAAGAGGCCTCAGTCGTTAGTGAACAAATTAACGAAGTCATTTCAAAAGCCCAAGAAGATTCTGATTCGAACGAAAGAGCGAGAGCTGCCACAAAAGTTAAAAACTACGCCTTTCACAGCGACATTCGAACGAAAGAGAAAGTCAGTATTTTCTCGAAACGCTTTTTCATTGGTTTGGTGACTATTTTTATTTTAGCGGCTGGCGGGATGTCAGGTTACGCTTACTACACTAAATACAGCCAACAAAAAACAGAGCAAGATCTGATTTCGCAAATTAAGCGATATAAATTATTAGGCTTAGATCAAAAGGCACTAGATGCTTACGCAAAACTACCTGTTTTGCTGCAGCAAAAGTATTTAGTTGATGTGGTTGAATTGTTTCCACTTCTTGAAGCGGCGGGCTTAGTCCAGGTCAAAGATCTAGATACGGTCGAGCGTTCGCCTGATTTAACGTTAGAAAATAAAGTTTCTATTTTGTTAGCAAGGTTCTGGTTCTTTATGCAGACTCAAAATTTTGAGTTGGCTCAAAATCAGATCGTTAAGGCCAAGGCGATTCAACCCGCGAATAAAATTGTTATTGAAAATGAAGCCATCTTGGATCTAAAAAATGGCCAATATAAAAAAGCTGTCGATGCGTTTGTAAAACTTTATAGCTTAGAATCGGCTGGTCGTTACATCGTTGGTGCCATTCAGGGTTTACAAGGGTTAAGCCCGGCCGAGCGCTCAAAAATGTCTCCGGATATTGAGCGACTCGTAGACCGTCATGTCGCGACAAAATATGACTTTAAGAAAGAACTTCTACTAGCCCAACTAGCTTTTGCAAAAAATCACGATAACGATATTTTATTTAAACTTTCATGGAAGCAGTTTTTAAATACCCCCACGCAATTGCAAGCTTTGTTTAAAAAACCGTTACTTGTGGCTCCTTTTTCTTATTTATGGAAAGACCTAGAATCTTATAAAGCCACAGTTCGTCAGGGGCTTCCTCCAACAGATGAAGTGCTATTTCAAATTCATAATTATCTAGAATCTTCGCAGTTAAGTGCGGCCGTTGACTATGCAGATAAAAATACGAATAGCATTTCAGATATTGCGATCAAACAACAAATAACATTGATGATCGATTTCGCGTTAAACAAGCGCCAAGACATCGTTATGCTTGAGCGCGCTGACAAGCTAGACAAAAAATCTGAACTTAATCATCTGCTTTTGGCTTTAAATCAAGTTGAACTTAACCCTTCAAAAGCCATCGATTCGCACATCGAATTTTTTAGAAATAATAATTTGAAATTTTATGGGCAATGGGTTCGATTGGCCCGTTTAATCAAGTTAAATTCGGTTCCTGAAATTCAGGCTTATTTAAAAGATAATTTTTTAACCGAAGAAGATTTCGTCCCGGTTCAAGAAGCGCGAGGTTTAGTTGAGCCATAAAATTATAATCTTAGTATTAGCAAGTATCATGTTGGGCTTCGGTTGCACGGCAAAGCACGAGCCCGAAGAAGCTAAGCCTATTGAAATCAATACCTTTCCAAAAGAAATTTCGATTCCTAAAGCGTTTATTCAAAAGATTGAAGCTGATTTGTTAAATGAATCGAAAGTTCTAACTCCGGTCTATTTATTTATTCCACTTAAAGTTTTATTTACGCAAAAAACACACGGAACGTTAGCGTCTGAAACTGTGTCTTATTCGTTACCGAAGGCTGGCGGCACGTTAGATATGCAGTCGATCGCGATAGGCCAAGGCAGTTTCTATTTTAGTTTTCCTGAAGAGCAATTTAAAGAATTACCAGAACTTGAACATTTATTTTATGTCAGTCAATCTCCGGTCACAAAAATTGATGGTGAAGATTTCGGATTAGGTTGCGGTAAATGGCTTGATCTGAAAAATAATTTTACATCATTTCAAAAACCTAATTTTCTTCAGCTGAATACGACAAAGAATCGTCATTTGCACGTTATGGCCGGCAGTTATATTTTCATTTTTAGAAAACTAAACCAAATATTTTTAACTCAAGTGACAATAACTGATTCTAAGAATGGCGATGTTTTATGTCCGCAGACCGCCCCCGAGCTACAGGAGATGAAACTATGAGTTCTACCGAATTAATCGCAATTAAGAAATTACAAGATAAAGACCCCATCCAAGACCGTGCTTTTTTAGTAAAAGACAAAGTCAAAGGCATGGGTAAAAACGGTCGACCGTTTTTAAGTTTATTGATCGGCGACAAAACTGGTCACATCGACGCTCGTGTTTGGGACCGCGTTGAAGAAATCGCTGATACCTTTGATACCGGCGATATCGTTATCGTCAAAGGGCAAGTTCAAGTTTATTTAAATCGCAAACAGATCGTCGTGCATAGACTTGAAAAGGCTGACCAAAGCGCATTCAATAAAGATGAATTTACAATTGCGGGTAAAAAAGTCGATGCACATGCTCATTACTCTGAATTGATCCAAATTGTAAATCAGTTGAAAAGCCCACCCATCAAACAAATTTTACTAGATTCGCTTCAAGACGAAGAAATTAAAAATTTGATGCTAAAATCACCAGCCGCGAAGACGATTCATCACGCATGGTCAGGTGGTCTGCTAGAACACATTGTTTCAATTTGTCGATTGATGAAGATGATGGCGTCTCATTATACTTTCGTGAATTATGATTTATTGGTTTTCGGCGCGATATTTCATGACCTAGGTAAAATCTGGGAACTTGAAATCAATAATGATTTTATTCAGTACACGCAAAAAGGCCGCTTGTTGGGTCATATGCAATTAGCGTGCGAATTGATCGACAGAAAAGCGGCACGTATCTTAGGTTTTCCAGAAGATTTAAAAGATATTTTAAAACATATTATTTTATCTCATCACGGAAAATTAGAATACGGATCTCCGAAGCGCCCGAAGTTTATGGAAGCCATGATCGTTGCGATGATTGACGATTTAGATTCCAAAATCAATACGGTTCAGACGTTCATCGATCAAGAGCGCGAAACCGGAGAATCTTGGTCACGGTACAACGAAGGTTTCGAAAGATATTTCTTCTTAGAAAACCTAAAAGATCGTTGGACGTAGTTCGAATTAAAAATATAGGAATTTTAGAATGTTTGATTTTTTAAGAGCGTACAAAGAATATGACCCTGCGGCTAAATCGTATTTAGAAATTTTCTTTCTATATCCGGGGCCGCGCGCTTTATTTTTTCACCGCATCGCCCATTTTTTATATACGATTCGATTATTTTTCATCGCAAGGTTTGTCGCTGATATTTCTAGAACCGTTACGGGTATTGAAATTCATCCGGGCGCAACGATTGGTAAAAGATTAGTGATTGATCATGGTGTCGGGTGCGTGATCGGTGAAACCGCTGAAATCGGTGACGACTGCGTGATTTTTCACGGTGTTACTTTGGGTGGCGTTAAATTTGATAAAACAAAAAGGCATCCAACCGTCGGAAACCGCGTCCTGATTGGAACGGGCGCTAAGGTTTTAGGTCCGATTAAAATTGGTGATGATTCTAAAATTGGTGCGAATGCCGTCGTGATGAAAGAAGTTCCCAACGGATCGATCATCGTAGCTCCGGCATCGATTACATTAAATAAACATTAGTGCGCAGGTTCTGATTCACCATTGGCGCGAATATAATTAAATTTTCCGGCATGAAGCGCATTTCTAACAAAATCATGATAGGTCGAAACCAGCTGATTAATATCAGACTGAAGTGGTGAAGCCTGCGCCGCAGGAACTTTAGACGCATCAACGTAAGTAATGCCAACCGTATTTTGCATATAGGTAATCGGAATTTTCAATTCAACATGGCGGGCATCGTGGACCTTCGGAACTAGGCGAACATTTTGCTGAATAGCTTGAACGGGATTTTTCAAAGCAGTCGACCCATACATATTTCCTTCGTAAACGCCTTGGTCGCGATCGATCGTCGTTTGTAGGCCCGCCGACGTTTCAAAGGCTGTTCGGTTGTAATGAGTCGCGCCCACCAACGTTAAAAAGAATGGATCTTTTTCGATCGCATCTTTTAATATGGTCATCACGGCAACGATGCGATCTTTATTTTCTGGTTTTTTCGCAATCATTTCATTCGTTAAACGAACCAGTCTAGCCGTCGATTCAAAATAAGCTTTTCGTGCCGTTTCGCTCTTTAACGGAGCGAACAAAGCAACAACCTGACCTGGAGTTAAACCAGTATCTAACTTTTGAACCATATGTTTTCCGCGAAGTCGTTCGTATTCTTTTGCAGAAATTTGATCTTCAAGAGCCGTTTTGATTTCTAATTTATAAGACTTTCCATGGGGGGCGTAGAACACGGCCGTTTCACCATAGATTTTGACGATTTGATCATGAGTCAAAGTTTGCTCTGTTTCACCTGTCTTTTCATTCATCGTTTCTACAACATAATCAATTTCTGAAGTTCTAGAAAATGAAATTAAATTTCCAGTTTCAACATCGTAGGCTCGAATAATTTCTCCGTTCACCGGAATTTTAGAAAATTCGACTTCACGTAAATAAGTTCGCACGCGTAACTGGTGTTTACCATCGCTTGATTCCATTTTTAAAGGTTTTGTATAGAACGTAAAAGTCGTATCCGTTGCGCCTGCCGGAGCCGGTTTATCGCGAACTGAAAGTTTATCAGCCTTAGACATTAAATTTTTAGTTTGCATTTCAAATAAACGCGAATGAACTTTTCGTGTGAAGCCTTCATCTTTAATACTTAAACCTTTGGTAACGGCTTTTCTGGTTTTGGACGTTAGAAATTGATTCATTAAATTCAGCGCGTACGAATTAGACTCTTCAACTGATAGTTTTGTCTTCCATTCACTTCGAAGAACTGTCGCCAAATTTCCAGAGATCGTTGATCTTAAAGTGTTTGTACTTTCGGTATATAAAGCGTCAGGAATAATAACCTTATCGATCGACGTCGAGAATAGGCCATGACACATATTGGCCGCGAAAGACGATGTCGCAGCCATGATAGTAGCCACGAAAATAGTTAACGTGAATTTCTGAATAAACCGTTCAGTCGTAACCAACGCCGGCTTTAAAACATTACGCATATTTCTTGTAGATGCTAAAGTTGTGCTTATTTAAACGAATATAGCGGACTTAAAAGCCGCTTTACGTCTCAAAATAAGAAAATGCCAGAACTTGTTAGTCCATGTCTAAAAATTGATAGTTCCAGTTTCTTAATAAACAAAAATATGCGGTTTATCGAAATTCATTAAAACAATTTTCGCAAAAAAAAAGAGAGCCTAAGCTCTCTTTTTTTAAATCTAAATGATTGAGCGATTTATTGGGCCGAATCAAAAAAGTTAAAAGTTTGTCTTGGTGCAATTTCGTAAATTTGACCGTCAATGGCCGTTGTTAAGGCTGTTGATTGACCACCTTTAAGCTCGAATAAATGTCCGTCGTTTGTTAAGCCAACAATTTTGTCGCCCGCTTTATGAACGCGCTTGTAAACTTGGTCTAATATCGTCGCAGATACTTTTAAAATCGCTTTTGATTTTGCATCACAACCAAAATCATACAACGTTCCTGATGAAGTCATAATGTAGCTCGATGTCGAAACTCGGTCGTAACCTTTTAATGCTAAAATGCTAACGGCTTGTGAATCAGCTGGAAAAGCTAATTCAGAAACGGTTCCATTCGACGTATTACAAACAAATTTAATTTTTGATTTGTAAACTTTTGCATTCCACTGTGCCGCCACATGGTAATCGACAAGTTCCGCACGTTGGGCCGGAGTTTGACCGTTGTATTCAATCACGCCATCACCAGCAGCTTGGCCAATATCGCCCGCGTTGCCGACGAATACATATTTAGCCGGCAATGTTTTATCATCCGGAAATAATATCATGTGCTGAGCGCGCATCGCAATGTGACCTAACGCCGGAGTTTTTCCTAAAGCCTCAGATGTTGTCGTTGCACCAAAATTTAAACCTAAAAAATCACCCGTATTTGTCATCGCTAAAAGTTGTGATCCGCGTTCGACCTTTACCGGCGTTTCAAAAGCTTCATCAGCATAAACGACGGCCGAAGCACGCGCGTACGCTTTAAGCGCTGGGTTTAAATCTGTCGCGTACTTAGCTAATTGGGCGTAAGTTTCGACAGTCACGGCGTAGGAGCCACCTTCAGAAATGCGAGTATCACACGCGCCCTGAATGCCTTTGCGGGCACCTTGTGTACATGTCATGTGTGGGAAGCCATCGATATGACGGGCTTCGTGCATGAAAACGCTGGCGCGGTCTAAAGATGAAAAGTTATCCGTTAATAAAGAAGGGCAAACATACATCGTGTGTCCGCCGAAACCATAAACGAAAGCAGCTACTCCCGGAGGGCAGCTTGATTCGATGCTCATGTCATCGATGCGACCGATAAAATACTGGTACCAGCTTTTTGCAAAACGACCGCTGAATAATTCGTCTTGGCTTTTTTGCATGTCGGCTGCGAATGGTGTTTTACGCATGAACATGATCGAAGAAAGTAAGTTCGAAGTTTGTGAACCATCAAAGCAATAATCTTTTTGTGAAATGGCGCTGAATTGTTTGAAGTGTGATGCGATCTCTGTCATTTCTGCTTTAGAAACGCAGTCTGCGGCTGATGCGGTAACGCCCACAAATGTTAATATTAGGCCGACTAGTAACGTTGTTATTTTCATTTATTTCCCCTCGTCAATGAAGGCTTAACGCTAGTAGAAACCGCGGACTTCAGTCAAAGAAAAATGTTCATTTTATACATTAGTTAAAGTGATGGTCGATATAAGAACTTGCGATTATTTAAATTCTTCAAAGCGTTTTAAAGCGTATTTGCGCAGCCCCGGATCGCGAATTTGGGCCGCCATTTTCATGTAGCCAGCGCGAAGATTTGGATCTTGAGATGCTCTGCTAAACAATTCATCAATTGCCATCGTTCGCAACGCTTTTTCTTGCATCAGAGTCGACTCATTCAACGAATGAACGGGCTGCGGAGACGGTAAACTTAAATCGTGTTGGGCGATCGAAGCTAGCGCTTGTGCTGTCGATTCTGAGCCTAAACTTAAAAGGTACGTACTAAAAATTCTTTCGTTTGCAGTCACTTTTGTAGAGACTGAATTTTGTTTTAAAATTTCGATTTCGCCGGCTGATAATTTCTGCGCGGTCGCTCTTAAAAGCTCTTCTTTGTTTTGTTGATTACTGCGTTCTTCTAAACTTTTCGCCTCTGCCTGCGCCCAGGCTTCGAATTTCTTTAAAGAATCAACCGAATCAACATGAGGTAAGTCGTTCGCGCTTTTGTTTGCGCCTAATTGAACGGTCGAATTATTCGTGTTGTTTGAACCGTCTCTATCTTGATCTTGCGTGGTGGATGAGGCGTCACGGTGAACAGATGTCGGTGAAACGGGATCTGATTCTAGTCCCGCTAAGTTAGAATCAAATTGTCTTTTTTCTAAAAATAAAATCACCGCAAAAATGGCGATCAATGCAAAATACGTCATACGCTTATTTTTAAACATAAGACGTTATGTCGATTAGAAATAACTTTGGCAAGAAAAAGCGAACAAAAGAAAATTAAATGATACGATTTTGAAAATTGACAGGCGGTAAATTAAGATTTAATTCGCCGACGTGCAAAAACTTAATGATTTCGTGACAGTCGCAATTTGATTAACGCGGGTATTTCCTTTTCTAAGAACAGACCAGTACACGCCAGATTCAAAACTGATCATTTGTTTTTTCTTTAAAAGTTTTGCCATAATTTTTACGCCGCAACGTAAATTTTTATACGGGTCAAAAATTGTTTTCCTAGAATCGGAATTCGATAAAGCTCTATCTTTGCTCCAATCAAAATCACAAACGGACTGGCCGTAGTTTTTGGTATCTTGATAGGACAATTGTAGAAGGCCTTCGCTAGCGACTTGTCGACCTGTAATTGAATCAAGTCCCATCGTCGATTCAACGTAATACGACGTTGGCTTCCATCCACTTTCAAATTTTGCGACACCCGCAAAAAGTTGTCCCCAAAAATTCAGACGCTGTGTTTTGTTTAACTGTTTGTATCTAGGACAAAACAAATCAGCATCTAAAGCCGCATCGTCATCTAGCATTTGCGGTTCTTCTAAAGAAATGACTGAATAAATATAAGCCGACCACAAGTTAGAACTTTTAACCGAAGTTTCCCACGCTAAAGAATTCATTGAAATATTCGGCTGAGTCGGAATCGGCGTGGCCGTTGTGTTTCCGGCGTTCGAAGATCCAGATCCCGATGATGTGTCCGGAGCTGAAGGTGTCGTTGGAACAATGCCTGACGAATTTTGCGAGTTTCCGTTTAAGCCTGACGTTGCATAGTTGATTGATCCACCAGGGGCACAGCCCGCAGATAAGATTAGAAATGTAACTGAAGAAATAAGAACACATGTTTTGTACGAAACAAAACCAGCCATCTTGGCCGTTAGTCTAAGCATAATTTACCCCACAAGGTAAAGATAGCAAGTGGGAGACCAAAAATGACCAGACCAAGACGAAGGTGTTTCAGAAAAGTAAAATCAAACTGACCAAGTTTTTTTTCTGATCAAAATTTTTACGAAAAAGAAAACTATTTTCTTTTTTCTAAAACGTATTCGGCCGGGTTATCAGGCCAAGGATGCTTGGGATATCGAGCTTTTAGCTCTTTTCGTATGTCAAAGTAACTTCCCAACCAGAATTGTTTCAGGTTCTGTGTAACTTGTGTGGGGCGCATGTTAGGGGCCAGTAGTTCTAAAGTCACAGTCAGCCTTTGGTCTAGTAAGGTCGGAGTCAAATTCCAGCCGAAAACGTCTTGGATTTTGACAGAGACCATCGGTGCGTTGTCAGACAAATAGTCTAGGCTAGCTCGTTTACCGGAAGGCATAGTTAGAAAGTCAGGAAGTTTTCTGACGTCTGATCGTAACGGCTCTGGGGTGTGAATTAAAAGAAGTTCTAACAAGGGATACGCAAAAAAATCGTCAAAAGAACGAACGGTCGTCGCAAGTTCTGTCATAACTTTGAAACCGATGTCAGAAAAAAAAGAAAACAGATCATCATCGTAATTAAGTATAGTTTTCTTTTTAGTAAGAAAATTCATCTTATCGATAAATGGCAAGTAGTCGGGATGCGCTTGCAGTAACAGCTCGGCATGGACTAAAGAGATCTCGGGCCAGACGTCATGAATTTCTTTTTTTGATAACGGCGTTTTTGCACTTTCGTTAATAACAAACTGACCAATGCGTTTTACCTCGGTCTTATAGATCATGCGCTTTAATAAATCGATCTGATAACTTTTTTGAAACTGCACATTGGTAGCCGAAAATTCAATAAATTCATCTTTTGAAAAGCCAACGGCAAAAGAAACTTCGGTTTTATTGTTCGGGCCATTAAAACCCGCAAGTAAACACCAGTAGTCGCAGTCGGATGCCTGCAGGCCCTGTCTTAAAGTAATTCCGCGACCTAAACTTGATAATCCTTCGACGCCATTTTTCTTTTTTGCTAAGCGGTGCGGAAAAAGATCAAAGAAAGTCGTAATTAGTTTTTTTCTAAAATCTTCGTCTGAGCTTTCAACATTTTTAATTGAAGATAACTTTTGAATCGAAAACTTTTCTAATTGTAATTTGATTTTTGACCCCTGCGCGTTCAGCACCGAACTTGCGAAAATTCTTTTTAAGTCAGTCTCGTCGGTGTGCAGGCGCTCAGAAAAAAGTTTTGAAAAATCAGTGGTTTCTAAACAGGCAATTAGATAAGCGGCTTCTTTTTGAAATCCCGCCTCTGACAAACGATAAAATAAAAGGCTATTCTCTAGACCCAAAGGAAGAGTTTGAATTCGGTGACCGAACTCAGTAATTTGTCCTTTCAAGTCTAATAAATTCCAGTTCGTAAGCCTTGCTAAGGCCGCGCCTAGTGGGCGCTCCAGGGGTTGATCGAGCCAGGTGAAATTTTTGATATCGTCCACGTCGCAAGATTTTAAAGTTAAAATTTCTTCGATAAGATCTGAAGTTAAAATTTCGGGCTTAATT
>JACMQO010000097.1 GCA_014376935.1 Bdellovibrio sp. | reverse complement strand
TATCAGCTACGCAAATTTAAAATTTAGTTTTAATTTCTGAGGGGGGATTTATGAAATCGAATATCTTTAAGACTCTTTTTGTCTCTAGCATGTTGGTGGTAACGGCCTGGACCAAGCAAGCGCCGAAAGAAACTTTAAACCCACTGTTAAAAGACTCTTCAAATATTATCAGCACGCGTCCACAGAACTCGAAACAGTTTATCGCGGTTTTGAAGTTAAAAAATCCGGCGTTATTAGAAAACGTTCAGCGCGTCGATGGGAAACCTGTTGTTGATGCCGGCTTGTTAAAAGCCATCACGGCCGAACAAGAGGATGTGATCGCGGCGGTGAAGGCTTTATCTTCAGAAGTGCAAGTTGTGTATCGCTACAAGATGGTTTTAAATGCGGTCGCTGTTTTAGCCCCGGTTGAACTTCAAGCTAAAATTAATGCGCTAGGAAAAGTGGCGTACACGGAAGCGGCAGGAAATTTTTCTCGTCCGGTGATTATGGAGAACTCAAATTCAGCCATCGCCAACGCGATTCAAGAAAGAAATTCGGCGAAATTTATTGGTGCTGAAGCGTTAAATGCAGAAGGCATTACGGGCAAAGGCGTTAAAGTTGGAATCATCGACACGGGTATCGATTACACGCACGCGATGTTTAAAGGGGTAGGAACTGAAGAGGCTTATAAAGCCATTAATCCTTCAGGCCCAGCGATTGGGTTTCCAAGCGAAAAAGTTGTTGGTGGTATCGACTTAGTCGGAACGGTTTTCGATTCGGCATCGGCTGATTTTTCAAAACACATTCCGGTTCCGGATATGAATCCGCTGGATGAAGCCGGTCACGGTTCGCACGTTGCGGGAACTGTTGCGGGTCTTGGTGATGGTGTTACTTCATACAACGGAATGGCTCCGGATGCTTCATTGTACGCGGTTAAAGTTTTCGGTGCCGAAGGATCGACAAGTGATTCGGTCGTGATTGCGGCGTTAGAATACGCAGCGGATCCAACAGGTGCTGGCGATATGTCAGGTCAGTTAGATATCGTGAACATGTCTTTAGGAAGTGGTTACGGAAATCCTCATATCCTTTATTCTGAAGCCATTAAAAATTTAGTTCATGGCGGAACGATCGTCATAGCGTCTGCGGGTAACTCGGGCCATGAAGACTACATCGTCGGATCACCAAGTGTGGCGACCGAAGCTTTTTCAATTGCGGCGTCTGTTGATAACGGCGATCAAAATTGGAAATTTAATTCGTCAAAAATTAATTTAGGAACTCAGTCCGTTTACGTTGAAGCGATCGAAGCGGCGACGACCAAAAAAATTGTCGATGCTGGAAACGTTGTTGGCAAATTAGTTTATGCCGGACTTGCTGCCGAAGATTTCTCGGATGATTTGAAAGCCGCATTAAAAGGTAACGTGGCGTTGATTGATCGTGGCTCAGTGACTTTCAATGATAAAATCAAACGTGCGGCTGCGGCCGGCGTGATCGGCGTCGTTGTGGCGAACAATGCTCCGGGTGAACCGATTGCGATGGGAACAACTGATACCTTTGATTTTCCGGCGATCATGATCAATTCAGTTGTTGCTCTTCAAGTGAAGAACGCGATGAAAATTAATGACGTGACGATTGAATTTGCGGGACAAGACAAAATTGAAAAACCAGAATTGATAGACACGTTAACAAGCTTTACCTCGAAAGGTCCGCGTTCGATGGATGGTTACATCAAACCTGAAATTGCGGCTCCGGGTAATAATGTCATTTCAGCAAAAATGGGCGGCGGAGCGAAGATCGTTCAAATGTCTGGAACGTCGATGGCCGCACCCCACATGTCGGGCGTTATGGCTTTATTAAAACAAGCTCACCCCAATTTATCGGCCGAAGAGTTAAAAAATATTGCGATGGGAACGGCTAAGACGATTGGTGAAAAAGGGGAACGTTACCCGGTTTCATTGCAAGGATCAGGACGCGTTCAAGCCGACGTCGCCGCCCATTCAAAAATCGTGGCCGAAGAGCCTTCTGTGTCTATCGGTGAAACGGCTGTTGAAACGAAGAAAGCTTTCCGTGAATTAGTTCATTTAAAAAATTTAGGATCAGATGATCAAACTTTATCTTGGGTATTTGAAGGAAACGGCTACATTACGGCCACTTCGAATGTGCCTGTTGTCATCAAAGCGGGTGCGACTTTAGAAATTCCGTTTGTATTAATAATCGATGCCACCAAGATGAAAGATGAATCGATTCGTGAAATGGATGGTTGGATTAAATTTATGAAAGGTACGGTTGAAGTTTACCGTATTCCCGTTTTGGCGATCGCTCATAAATTGTCAGCGATCAAAGCCTCTGATTTAGTTGTGCAATCATCATCGTCTCGTGACTCTGTCGGCGCCATCGCGACTTTGAAAATTTCAAATGCAAATCAAAATACGGGAGAGGTTTTATTATTTAATCTTCTAGCTAAAGATGATCGAAAACCAGAGGCGGCTAGTTACATGACGGCCGACTGTGATGTTCAGTCAGCGGGTTACAGAATTGTTTCTAGAACAAATGCTAAAGGCGTTTCAGAAGACTTCTTGCAAATTGCGGTTAAAACTTACAAGCCGATGACAACTTGGAACTCATGCGATATCAGCGTATTGATTGATAGCAATGGCGACGGAATTCCAGAACAAGAATTACTAGGATCTTCATTAAAAAGTATTCCGAATCAAACCAGCGAAGCATTTGCTTCGACATTACTTGATGCAACCAAAGCGCGCGCTATTCGTAAAGCGTACGAAGCTGAAGTTGAAAAAGTAAAAAATGATCCTGTGAAATTAAAAGATTTAGTTTCAAAAGAAAAATATGACGATGCGATCGTTGATCAACAAGCGATGATCGTAAATAATAATTCTTCGGTGGTTGTCGTTGAGGCCTTAGTTTCAGCGTTAGCAAAGACATCAACGGGTCAATTGGCTTTCTCTTTAGTGGCTTCGCACAATGAACAAAGTTCTGTGCAAATGGATGATTATTTAGCTTCAACGGCAAAAAAAGCAAAAGTCATTTCGCTTCAAAAACAAGATCAAGCTTTTATCGGCTTGCCTGAATCGTTGAAAGTGGCGGCAGGTTCTGCGCCGACTTCAGTTGATTTAACTAAGGGCGCCGGAAAAGAAAGCCTACTTGTATTGATGCCGCAAAACGGATTTTCAATGTCTGATTTAGTGACGGATTCTCAGGCTCAAATTTTAACTCCGGTTTATAAAGTTCCATAATTTTTATCGATTTTTCCAACACGGTTCGCAGTGGTCACGACAGACCGCTTGCGGACGGTAGGCGGCTTCACAGGCCCCCCGTGTTGCAAAAGCACGGACAGCTCGGTCTTATTTAATAAACGCTATAAATCGGCTTTCAATCTTTTTTCTTTAAAAAATGAACTCCATTCTTTTTTCCACTTTTTTATAGGCTGCGTTCCCGCTTTTTCTTCATAAACAATGGTTTCATACTCGTGCTTGAAGCGGCTGATCAGTTGATTATGATCTTCAAAAATATTTTCAAGCTGGCCCAAGGTGTTTATCGGGGTTGTTGAATTTTTAATTTCAATACCTAGCTGCGTGCTTTTAAATTCGATATACAACATCAGTTTGCTGATCGGAGTTAATCCGCTACCCGCAAAAGTAGGTCGTCTTCGCATGAGTGTGACGATCAGGGCCGCGATAAGAAAAATGACTAATATGGCGGTAGGCCATTCTGAACTTAAATCTTTTAAAAAACTAAGCTGAGTTTCTTTGTCGTAGTTTAATAAAAACAATGTCCATTTGTAATTTAAGTCTTCAAAAATAGTGGTCGCGACGTCCCAGTATTTTGTTAAGTCGTCGTCTTTCCTCCAATTTTTTGTATGCGAAAAAAGAATTTGATCATCTTCAGATAACGCGAAGAACTGTTCGCCGCCTAAGTTCAAACGAAGCGGTGATACCCACTGGGTCGGATCAACGCGAATCCACTTGTTGCTTAAGCCAATTTCGGTCCAGGCGTGCGCATCTTTTTGCGAGACCTTCCAAAAACCTCCGGCGGTATTATACAAGCCGCCTTGGTAGCCGATCACCACGCGTGCAGGAATTCCTAGCGCGCGCGCCATCGTGGCGTACGAAGCCGCATAGTGTTCGCAAAAACCTTTGTATCTAGAAAATAGAAACTCGTCCATGTCGTTGTAACGACCGGGGCTTAGCGTGTAGACAAATTTGGGATTTATAAAAAAATCTTGAAGCGCCTTCAATCTATCCTGCAGAGTTTTATGTTTGGCTTTTGCTTGATCGATCCAGGCCCGAGTTTTTGGAGGAAGAGTTGGTATTTGTAAATAGTCTTGTTCTGGGTTTTTGGGATCATCATTCACGGCCTGTGGCGCATCTAGAATCGAAGTCGCCAGGTATTGAAGTTGTTGATCATCACCCGCAGTCGTGCGAAATGTGCCTGCATCATAAAGATCTATCCGGCGGTTTGTTTCACCAATGCGAGTCAGCGCATCTAAAGTGAAAACAATTTTATTCGAAGAGGGTTCGGCGACTATTTTATATTGAATTTTTTGGCCTTGAAATTTCTTACGGACGTTGGGAAGTTGGTCGACCGCCCCTTTAAGCCATTCTAAGTTATTTGAAAGATTAAGTACCGCTCCGCGCCAGTAAAGTTCGTTTGTACTAAGGTAAATTGGCGTAACAAATTCGGCCCTGAAAGCTAGACCACTTTGTGCCGCGATTTCACCAATTTGGCCTGGGTTTAAGCTTTCACTAATGCCGACCTTCGCTTGTTTTTTTTGAGCCTTACTTGTTTGAAAAATAACAATTCGTGGAAAAAGAAAAAATAGCAATAGAAGAGCAGGAGTCGATTTGACGGCATGCCAAAATATAAATTTAAATTTTGAAATGCGCGTATTTGTAACCAGTGATAACCATAATCCCAAAAAAGCGATCATGGATGGACCCATCCAGATTAGATCAATGCTAAAGATGGTCTTAATCATAATAATAATAAATCCAAGTAAAACTAAGAACTGATGATCCCGGTCGGTACTAAAATTAGCGATCGTGATGGCGGCTAGGCCCAGTAATATTGTAGTCGATTCTTCTTGGCCCCATAATGTGCGGTACTGAATGTAGACCATTAAGAAAATAAAAAAACCTAAGAGCGGGGCTAGTAGTTTAGGTAGCTCACGAACTAATTTTTTCTCGGATAGAAATTTCCATAATATCATCACCACGGCGAACAAGCTTATCCACGTCGAGACCTCGGTAGACGCGATGCCGATGGCCAGTAATAACGAAATAACTAGAATAGGGTTATCAAAGAAATACTTTTTCATTGATACTCTGCCGGAGTTAATAAAGCTAATTTTTGCATCAGCTGCTTATACTGTTGAAGGCCGCTGGCGTAGGGTGACTGGTAATCTTTAATTTTTAAACTGTAAGAGACATGAGTGTTGTGGCACGAATCGATCCAAAGCGCGATCTGTGAAATTCTGTCTTCGGGGTGGGTGATGCTGGTTGTGGTGGCCCAATCAATTAAAACTTTTTTATCACCGCTTGATTCAAAATTTTTAACTAAGTGCTTTTGTAGTTTCATACTTTTTTTCCACGCGATACGAGACGGCGAGTCGGTTCTTTGAAATTCGCGGTAATCGCGAAAAAATCCATCTTTATCGACTAACGCATTGGCTTCTTGTTCTGCCGATGGCCCAGCTAACTGCGGCATTGAAAGCGTTCCTTTTCTTTGGGGGTAGATGATAGCTTGCGTGTCTTTTTCAAAATACTTCCACGCCACAAGTAGGCGAAACGGAAAGCGACTTTGGGCGTGAAGGCGCGGCAATTGCGTTAGCCCGCGTTGGGTTGGCGTCCACTGAATCGAAAGGGTTTCACTGCTAAAAGGTTTCACTTGTGACAGCACTTGCGAAGCTACATCCGGACTTAATCGAACTTTAATAAAGATATCCCAGATCGAAGCGCGGTTATTTTTATTTTTAAAAGTGGCCGTTAAAATGTTTTTTTCGTTTGCGTAAAGTAAAGAGGCAGATAGTTGATCAAGCTGTAAAAGTTCAACGTTCTTGTTCGTCGTTAGCATACTTGTTAACGCCATCGAGATCAGTAGAAACACAAAGACGTAAAGTAAGTTATTCATGTAACCAATGGCTAAAATTAACAAGACCACTGCGACGGCCGCAAAAGCGTAGCCGAAACCGGTTGGCATAATATATGTTTTATCGGCACGAAGCTTCGGTGAATTAGCGAGGAACCGCAGTTTGTTGTTCAAGTTGGTAAGCCCATTCTTGGCCTTGCTGTAATCCATGCGTTCCTCCTAAACGATGACTAAATACGGGTCGCAGAACCGCCTGAATATCGTCTGGTTTTAAATATTTTCGATCGTCTAAGTAAGCCCATGCTTTAGCGGCTTTAATAATTGCCAAACCGGCGCGCGTGGATAAAGCTTCGCCGGGAAATTCTGGTTTTCTAGAATTTTCAAGTAAGGCCGCGACGTATTCGGCCACGGCAATTGAAATTTGAATCGTATCAATTTCTTTTTGAATTTGTAAAAGATCGGCCGGGCTATACAAAGCTTTTAAGGTCTTGATTTTTTCGCGCGGATTTTCTTCTTGTTGAAAGATTTTAACTTCGGTTTGTTTCGAAGCGTAATTTAAACTAAGACTCATTAAGAAACGGTCGAGCTGACTTTCGGGTAAAAGAAATGTTCCTAAGTTCTGATGTGGATTCTGTGTTGCGATCAAAAAGAACGGGCTGGGCAGATCCCACGTTTTTCCGTCTAATGAAACTTGGCCTTCTTCCATCGCTTGAAGTAACGCACTTTGGGTACGGGGGCTGGCGCGATTGAGTTCGTCGGCTAAAACCAGCTGGGCAAAAATAGGACCTTCGTGAAAGTGAAATTGTTGATCTTGAGGATTAAAAATATGGCCGCCTAAAATATCACCCGGTAATAAGTCGATCGTGAATTGAATGCGGTTTGTTTTTAAACTTAATAATTTACCCATGGTCGTAACCAAAGTTGTTTTGCCGACACCGGGAACGTCTTCGATTAAAAGGTGTCCGCCCGCCAACAAACACACCGTCGAAAATTTAACGGCTTCGGCTTTATCTAAAAAAATTCCAGAAACGGTTTCAATGAACTCATTTACTTTTGTAGGCATAATTTTCCAATGATGTTGAAGTTCTATTATTTCATCATGGAACAAATTTTAAAACAATTCTTTCGATGTTTCTTTCAGTGATCTTTGAAAAGACTGGATGGCCGGAAGTAGAGAAATATTTTTTCTAGAAATTAATTTGATTTCACGGCGAACCGCCGGGACCAATTGCTGGATCGCTTTCTTCGGTGCGCCCATCGTGGTCGCGATGCCGATCGGGACTAGACCATGACCAAAGCCCTCTTGGACCATTTGCACGATCGCCGAAAATGATTCGACATGGGTCATTTCAAAATTATTTAATTTGGGATGTTTAGTAATTTTATCAGATAGCGCTTTCCAAGTTGCAGAATTCGTTTCGATCGTAATTAATTTTTTATGTGTGCTGGTGGGATCGAACCGATTTGATAGAAGCACTAACGGTTCTTCAGAAATAACTTCTGAAATTAAATTTTTATCGACATCAGAACTGACGCAAAGACCTAGGTGATAGCGACCTAGTTTTACATTTTCTTCAACCAATGTACTGCGGTGTACGTGGATATTCAGTTGAATTCCTTTTTCTTTTTTAGCTGCTAACCGAATCAGGCGGGGGCCCCACGATGCGGCGATGGAATCCGAGATGCCGATCGAAAACTGAGTGATTTCATTTTCAATTTCTAAGTGGCGCAGATTTTTAAGTTCTAAGATCAGGGGGCGGGCTTTATCGATTAGAGCCTGACCTTTAGCAGTTAGTCGAACGCGGCGGCCGTCGGGTTCGATCACCGGAAATTTAACTGTATTTTGTAAAGCCTGAATGCGTTTACTAACGGCAGATTGGGTTAATCGCAACTGGGCTGCGGCCTCGCTAATTGTGCCAGTTCTTTCTAGTGCTAATAGAGCCTCGATACCTTCAATCATCGCCCAGCCTTTGGTCAATAGACCGTTAAATTTCAAATAAGTAGCCTTTCCAAATTGGCTACTATTCCAAAGACTACTATATTATATTCCAATTATTCAATTTTTTCTTCAATAAAAATGGAACATGCTAATGAAAACTAAATGAATCTAAAAGGCTGAGTAACTACAACCACTTAAGTTCAAAAAAATTATAAGTTCCCATGAAAGGACTTTAAAAATGTCTGCACGAATTGAAACCACTGCGGCGATGGTCACAAAAGTTTATGACCTGACTCGTACACGCACGCTTGTGATCCGTAACCGTTTAAACCGCGCATTAACTTTGGCTGAAAAAATTGTCTACGGGCATTTGATCGACCCTCAACACCAAGACATCGAACGTGGAAAAAGTTTTTTACTTCTAAATCCCGATCGCGTGGCGATGCAAGATGCGACGGCGCAGATGGCGTTGTTGCAGTTCATGCTAGCGGAAAAAGCAGAGGCGGCTGTGCCTTCAACGGTTCACTGTGACCACTTGATTTTAGCTCATTTAGGCAAAGAAAAAGATATGGCTTTGTCGAACATGACAAACAAAGAAGTTTTTGATTTCTTGGCAACAGCGTCTTCTAAATACAATATCGGTTTCTGGAAACCAGGCGCGGGTATTATTCACCAAGTTATTTTAGAAAACTATGCTTTTCCGGGTGGATTAATGATCGGTACAGATTCTCACACGCCGAACGCGGGTGGTTTAGGAATGTGCGCGGTCGGTGTTGGTGGATCTGACGCGTCGGATGTGATGGTTGGACTTCCATGGGAAGTTAAAAATCCAAAATTAATCGGTATTCACTTAAAAGGTAAGTTAAGCGGTTGGACGTCAGCTAAAGACGTGATCTTAAAACTTTGCGGTATGTTAACCGTTAAAGGTGGAACTGATAAGATCGTTGAATACTTCGGCGAAGGTGCATCTTCGATTTCTTGTACCGGAAAAGCGACAATCACAAACATGGGTGCGGAGCTTGGCGCGACGTGTTCAGTGTTTCCTTACGATGCAAAAATGGGTGGTTACTTACGTGCGACAGGTCGCGCGGACTTAGCTGATATTGCTGATAAAAATATGGATATCTTAACTGCAGATCCAGAGGTTGTAGCGACGCCTGAAAAATTCTTTGATGAAGTTTACGAAATCGATTTATCGGCTTTAGAGCCACATTTAGTGGGCCCACATACTCCAGATTTAGCGCGTCCGATTTCTGAAATCGCGAAAGAAGCTGCTGAAAAAGGCTGGCCGACAAAATTATCATCGGCCCTCATCGGTTCGTGTACGAATTCTTCTTACGAAGATATCGGACGTTCGGCGTACGTAGCGAAACAAGCCATGACCATCGGCGTGAAAATGGGACAGCCGTTCTTAGTTTCGCCGGGTTCGGCACAAATTAAAAACACGGTAGTTCGTGATGGACAGATGGAAACGTTTGAAGCGGTCGGTGCAACGGTTCTAGCGAATGCGTGTGGTCCTTGTATCGGTCAATGGAAACGTGACGATATTAAATCAGGCGACAAAAATACAATCTTAACATCATTCAATCGTAACTTCCGTGGCCGCAATGATGCGAACATGGAAACATTATCCTTCATCGGTTCTCCTGAAATCGTGATGGCGATGGGTCTTGCGGGTCGTATTGATTTTAACCCAATGACAGATACTTTGGTCGGACCTACCGGATCGATCAAGTTACAAGCTCCGATCGCTCCTGAACTTCCTGTTAACGGATATGTACCTGACACAGAAGGGTACCAAAAACCGGAAGGCAGCACGGCGAAAGTGGCGATCAGCCCAACGTCTGAGCGCTTAGAGTTATTAAAACCATTCGCAGTTTGGGATGGGCAAGATTTCGTTGATCAATTGGTTTTAGCAAAAGCTAAGGGTAAATGTACAACGGATCATATCAGTCCGGGTGGAAAATGGTTAAACTACCGTGGTCACTTAGATAAAATTTCTGACAATATGTTATTGGGCGCGGATAACGCTTTCACGGGCGAAATCGGTAAAGGCACAAGCCAATTAACCGGCGAAAATAAAGAGTTCGCAAAAATTGCGCGCGAATACCAAAAAGCGGGTAAGGGTTGGATGATTATCGGTGACGAAAATTACGGTGAAGGATCTTCACGTGAGCACGCCGCAATGTCTCCGCGTTACTTAGGTTGTACAGCGGTTGTTGTAAAATCATTTGCACGTATTCATGAAACGAACTTGAAAAAACAAGGTGTATTGGCATTACATTTCGTAACTCCAAGTGATTACGATAAAATTCAAGAAAAAGATCTTTTATCAATCCGCGGTCTTCAGGACTTAGCGCCGGCTAAAAACTTATTTTTAGAAGTGAAGCATGCGGATGGATCATTTGAGAAAATCGAAGTGAAACACACTTACAATGCAGAGCAGTTACGTTGGTTCGTAGCGGGTTCAGCATTGAATTTAATTCGCGCAAATAAAGCGAAGTAAATTTAATATTTCTAAAACTTTTAGAAACGAAAGGGGCTTTGGGTTAAACCAAAGCCCTTTTTTTATTTTAATTTTTGAATAAACAGAACTAATTGTTCGTCTTAACTTTTGAAGCCTTGCCTTTAGATTTTTTTGATGAAGATGAATTCGATGAGTCTGAATCAGAATACAAGTCTCGGATACGGGCGGCACGGGCTTCTTTCGTCGTGCTACCATCGAATACATTGATGTACCTAGCGCAGTCGTCAGTTCTTTTAATAACATCTTTTATTAAAAGCACGTTTGAATTCAGTTTCACCGGGCTTGTTGCATCTGTTTCGACTTTGGCGTCGGTCGTGACTCTTAAACCGCCGTTTTGACTGGTGGCTTTGTCAAAGTTGTTTCCAATTTCTTTGCTAAGATCTTTTAAGTTAGATTGAAAAATATTTCTCATTTTAGCGCGTAATTTTTCTCCGCGGCTTAATAAATCCTTACACATCGCTTCGTTTTTTTCAAGATCACCCGTTAAGGCCGGATCCTCATTAACGACTTTCATCCACTCGTTGCACGAATTTTTAGAGTATTCAGTGCAATTTTTTAAACTGGCATCGTCACGAACTGTATTGACCATTAATTTTGTATCCGAACATGAAACGACCGAGCTTTGTTTCGGATCTTTAGTATTCATGCGGTATAACGTGTAATCACCACTTCGTGTTTCTGTACCGAAAGGGTTTTGCGAATTACCCTTCGCTTTAACATCGTTTTGGTTATAAACGCTAAGACAAGTGAACTCTTTATTTTGTGAACACGCTCGTGATCCGACATACCAAGCCGTTGATCCATCTTTTTTATTTAAATAGGCTGAATAAACACCATCATCTACAGTGCTTGAAATTTCTGAGGGTAGCTTTACGCCGGCACGGCGTCTAACTTGGCCATCATCGCCAATTTGAAAGAAGGCTTTAAAATCATCGTTGGCTTGACTGTATTGTTCAGGGGTTATTTGTGAACGAGCGTTTTGCGTCGTTCCGATAACGATTAACAAAGCGGCCAAATTTAAAAATAAGATTTTAGACATAATAATACCTCTGAATCCGTGTCGGAGTGTGCGGTAACGACCTTGATTAATTCGCTGATTCAAGCCCTAGGTCGGGGCATTTTCTATTGTTCTATTTTGACTTAGGTCTGGCTTCATTTCTATGATGAATGCGTACAGATCTTTTTTCAAATTCACGGAGGATTTATGTCGAAAGCAATTTTAATTACGTTTATTTCTTTTTTATCGTTAGCGGCGCAAGCTGGTTTTGGTGGTGACTGGATCGGATGGGGCACCTGGAAATTTAAGGGTGAAGGTGACGGCGTTAACTGTAACCCGATGACCATGAAATGGGTTGAATCAAAAACACAAGTCGGTGTAACCGGCGGAGATTTCGACTGCGAAATGGTTGGTATGGAGCTGGGCGAAACAATGTGGAATTTAAAAGACGGAAAACTATTTGACGACACGAATGTTGAAGTCGGTACGTATGACGGAACAACATTTGAAGCCACGATGCCTTCACCAAATGAAAACACCACCATTTACATCAAAGCCAAACGTGCTGCGAATCACTTAGATTACCAAGAAATTTGGTACAATAAGTATGAAAAAGTTTACGTGATCGAAGGCCGCTTATTTACTTCAGGAGATTAATTTAAATGAAAATATTTTTGGTTTTAATATTAGGTGTGATCGTATCTCAATCGTCGTATGCAACGGATCCGATTCACGTGATTGCGGTGAACGGTTTGGCCGAACACGCAGTTGATCCAAACATGACTGTGCTTCAAGTTGAAGTTTGGGGAAAGGGCTTGACCGCAAAGGCCGCCCAAGAAATTCAAATTAAATTTTACGAAAAAGTAAAAGAGGCCGCTGAAAAGTTTAAAATAAAAAAAGAAGATATGCAGACTGAAAACTTTTCGATCAATCCTGAAACGGTCTATGATCAAAAAACTCAAAGTAATCGCATCACTGGTTACCGCGTCAGCCACACGGTATCGATGATTTACCGTAAAGTAGAAAATGCCGGAACTTTTATTGACGCTTTAGCCGCTAGCCAAAAAGACGACAAAGGTGGCGTTAACATTCAAAATATCAGTTGGGACTACGACAAAAAATCTGTGATCGAAAGTTCAACGTTAGCTGAAGCCGTCAAAGCGGGTCGTGCGAAAGCTGAAGAACTAGCAAAAGCCGCCGGAGTCAAAATCAAAGCGGTTCACCGCGTTCAGCAGTATTCATCAACGCCTTCTGTTTCAAGCCGCGTTTCAGGTAGCATGATGTCGATGAAAATGTCTGAAAGCGCTCCGACCGAGTTATCAGCGGGGCAAATTAAAGTGCGCGTTGAAGTTCAAATGGAGTTTGAAATTTAACTTCACCCAGTTTGATAATTAAGCAGCGAAAGACTTGGCTTCAATATTGTAAACACTAGTGTTTAAGAACTTTTAACCTCCAAAAGGGGACACTATGAAACCAATCTTCGCTTTAACAATCGGTTTATTCAGTTTGGTCGTTTCATTCAATGCGCAAGCGGGGTCATTAGGGACTTTAGTTCTAGGTGGCACGGGTTGCACCGCAGAAGCCGGAGAAGCTCAATTAATACCGGCCCCGGGATACCGTAATCGTTATAAAATTCCACTTCAGATCGCGATCACGAAGCGCGCGGATGTATCGCTGGTTCGTCAATCTTGTAATTTCCGTTTACCCGTTGAAGTTGGGGCAAATGAAAAAGTTGTCGTATCAAACGTGGCCCAATGGGTTCGTTTGGGCGCTTCAGCCAACACGCAAGTTAAAACGAATTTAGAAATTTTCTTAACGGGTACTCGTGGTAATCCTTTAACGACCGAAGTCAAAGCGTTAGATAAGCCGTCGCGTTTATTTCAAACGGTACGCTCTGAAGGAATCGTCGCTGAGTCAGAATGTGGAAAGTCTGCGATCGTTGCGGGTAATTTATCTGCGAATGCGATCGGCGCTTCACAAGCGACGGCGGCTATAGGGATGTTATTATTAGATGTTAAAATTGTAAGTTGTGAAAAATAATTTGGTCCGTAAGTGGCGATGAATTAATTCGCCACCGGCCAAACATAAGTTGTCTGCATCGATTTCGCATCAAACACTTCGTAAATCTCGATCACGCTGTTCTTTTTAACTAATCTATTTTCTTTAATAAATTCTTCGGCCTTTGGGTAAACTTTCAAAGGCCCGATGCCTGGTGCTCCCGAAAACAAAGCGACCACCGCGCGTGTTGCGGGGATTGTATCTAGTTTAAAATCCTTGGGCATGTCGCCTTTAATTTTTTTAAGTAAAACCAATTCATCCGGAACCAATGGATCAATCACGCAGCCACCGCGTGAACGTAAGCGACCTTCTTCAACTGTATCAGGATTATCAAAGTATTCGCCAAAACTAAGACGGCACTTAAAGCCTTTGGTTTTCGAAAACGTTTCGACTTCTTCAATGGTAGAAACAATTTTATGGTAGGCACCTTGGTGTTCTTTATAAATAATTTCTAAAGCGGGCCGCTGATCGATCGCGACGGTCACGGTTTTAAAAGCACCGGTGTATTGAAATAGATAAAGAAAAAAAACCAGCATACCGATGCCGATCGCAAAAATTGTATGTTTAATCATAAAGCCTACTTTTTTATTTAATCCACTTGATAGAGCAACCCATCGATGGAGTCTGAGGTTTCGAGATCGCCTGGCCCGCCGCAATTTCTAAAACGGCATCGTACATTTCACGCATTGTGACTAAAGTTGGATCTTTCCATGAGTCATCTAAACGACCGCGGTAAGTCAGGCGCGCATGACCGTCGTAAACGAAATAATCAGGTGTGCAAATAGCGCCAAAAGTTTTAGCGACCGTTTGTGATTCGTCATGAAGATAAACGAAAGGATACTTTTTTTCTTCGGCGCGTGTTCTTAAATTTTCAAAACTATCGTCCGAATAAGTGACCGCATCGTTTGAACAAATGGCGATGACATTGATATCGTGCTTTTTTAAATCATGACCTAATTGGATCAAACGACCTTCGATCGCTTTGACGTACGGGCAATGATTGCAGATAAACATCACGACAAAGGGTTTACCATTCGTAAAGTCTTTTAACGAGTAAGTCTTGCCATCGGTCGCAGGCAAAGTGAAATCAGGACAAGCTAAACCAAATTGGGGTTTTTCAGGAGTATAAACTGGCATGATTAAAGCTCTGACCAGTTGGTTTTTTTAGCGGCCGTTGTTAAATTACCTTGGCCATCAATGTGCGTGAATTTGTCTTTAAGTAAGGGACTTTTATTTAAAGCGTACATCAACGACGCGCAAACGGTGGTATTCATCGGTTCGGCCGCCAATTGAATGGCGATTGATGTTTCAAATAAAAAACGCTCTAGAAACGAAATCCAATCTTGCGCCAGTAATGGAATATTTTTCGGTAACTCTTCGATGATTGAAGTCGAAGTGATAACAGCTTCTGGTGAAGAAATCACATTTAGACCAAGGCCAACAAGTAATCGAATGTCGTCCGCTTGTGAAATCGTTTCGATGAGTAGCCCGGCCACTTTTTTATCGTTAATATAAAGATCGTTCGGGGCTTTTAAACTAAAATTTAAAAAGGGCCACGTCGCAGAACAGGCGCGAAATAAAGCTAAGCCAATTAAAGGCGATAATGTTGGAAGAACGTGATCTTGAAGCATAAACGACCATGTCGATAAAAGCTGTGATCCCAGTTTAGATGTACTCCAGGTATTTGATCCGCGTCCGCGGCCGGCTGTCTGCGAATCCGCGAAGTAGATAGTCATCTGTTCAGTTAATGTTTCATCGTTAAACGCATCTAATTTGGCTTTTAAGTTCGTGCTGTCAATTTCGGAAAAATGAAAGGATTTAATTTTTTGTGTCTTAGCCCACGTGTGACTAACTTCACCAATACGAATATCAGATAAGGTTGTGTCTAAATCAGCAGGCGACGACATAATTAAACACTCCAATCAAATAAAAGACTGACGTCCGCAGTTGGTGCCGAGTGCGTTAATGCGCCGACAGAAATAAAATCGACTCCTAATGCCGCGACTTCAGGAACCCGCTGTAAATTCATGTTACCGCTGGCTTCGGTTCTGATTTCGCGTGGAATTAATTTTAAGGCCTGCGCCAATAATTCATTATTCATATTATCAAGTAAGATGCGATTTACTTTTAACGAAACGCACTCTTTGACTTGATCTAATGTCGAAGCTTCAACTTCAACCGGAAGGTCGCAGTGCAGGCGCAGACGTTGCACGGCTGGCGTAATGCCTTTCATTAAGCTGATGTGATTATCTTTAATAAGAACTGCGTCTGATAAATTAAAACGATGATTTGTGCCACCACCATGGGTGACGGCGCGCTTTTCTAATTCACGGTAAAGAGGCGTCGTTTTTCGAGTATCTAAAATACTGGTCGATGTGCCTTCGACGGCTTTCACGAATTTTCGAGTCAGTGTGGCAATACCTGATAAGCGGCCTAAGAAATTTAAAGCGACACGTTCTGCTTTTAAAACTTGAATTAAATCGCCTTCGATCGAACAAATATTTTGGCCTTTAAAAATAAAATCGCCTTCATTAAAATGCCATTTTACTTTGGCCTGCGGTTCTAAAAATAGAATCGTTTGTTCAAAAGCTGTTGCACCCGATAGAGCTAAATCTTCTTTGGCTTTCAGTAGCGCTTCGCCTTGTTTGGGCTTTACGGCTAAGGATTCAGTGGTGATATCGCCCAAAGGCATATCTTCTTTTAACGCGGTTTTGATCATTTCTAGTGTCGTCATAGACACAGGTTTTACATCAGCCGCGGTTTGGATAGCAATTAAAAATTCTTTTCGATTCCTTGTAGAAGTTTGTGCATTTCTTCACGAACAACTTTTTCGGTGATTTCAGGAATGATCTGCCAGCAAATGCGCTCGGCCATTTGTTTAATTTCTTCTCTTAAAATTTGCTCGTCAAAGGCCGTCATTTGTTTTGGTGCTAAGCCTTCAGGTTGAGAAATTTGTGATTTGTTTTTTATCACAGATGTTTCATCTAAATAATTTGTGACTTGCTGCTGAATGCGACGTTGCAAATCAGGCGTTGAAGGCTGATTTGATTTCGTATTCACCACGGTGACTTCTTCGTATTCGCCAAAGGATTCAGTTTCGATCACGAACTGTCCAGCCGATGATGAACTCCATTCGTCAGCACCCGAATCGGTAGGCGGCGCAGATTGTTTTTTTGGAGTCTGCGGGATGATCGAGTTTAAAGAAAAATCATCAACTTCATCATCATCGATCAAAGCCCGTGTCGTAGATTCTTCGGTCACCGGAACTGATTTGGCGTTAAATTCGCTTTTTTGACGAACAAACGTACCTGACTCTTCAAAATCTGGAAGAGGCGGGTGATTTAAAAGGCCCTTCAACGGAAATTTGTTCGTTTTAGGAACAAATTTTTCAATCAAAGCTTTTAATCCTTCGGTATCAAATGGCTTTTCTAACGTGCCGTCCGATTTAACTTTTTCAGCTTGGTTTAAATCGATCTGCATAAAACTGCTCCACATCAATATCACCGGAATATTGCGGGTGATCGGATCAGCCTTAAGTTCATTGCAAACTTGGTAACCATTTTTTTTAGAAAGAAGGACGTCAGCTAACACAATATCGGGCTCGAAAGTATGAGCGACCGAAAGCACGTCTAAACCGGATGGCACACTTTTCACGTCCACGCCGAATTCAGCCAAGGCCATCAAAATTGCTTTTTTAATTGTTGAACTTTCATCAGCTAGTAAGACGCGTAAAGCCATGACTAAAGTACATATCACAATACCCATTGAGTCAAGTTCAAGGCATAATAATCTGATGTTCAATCGGATCGATCGGTATTTGCTGACATTATTCTGGAGTTCGTTTTTTGCGGGATTACTGATTTTCGTGACCTTATTCGTCGCAACCGATGCCATGTCGACAATTATCAAGTACCAGGGTGTATCGTCAGGCGTTTTTATAAAATACTACGCCTATTTTGCGCCTGAGGTGATTTACAAAATGCTTCCGATTGCTTGCGTGGTAGGCATGGTTATGACCATCAGTTCTCTGAATCGGGGAAGCGAACTTGTCGCTTTATTTGCCTCGGGGATGAGTCTATTCCGTGTTTCAAGAATCATCTTTATTTCGATTATTTGCCTGTGCGGTTTTTCGTATTACATGAGCGACCAATTACTACCGATGTTTTCAAAAAGTAAAAGCTTTGTGTATTACAACGACATGGAGAAAAACCCGTCCAAGTTTCAAACAATCAAGACCAATAAAATTTGGTACCGTTCAAAAAATGCGATTTATAATATTAAAACTTTAAATGCCGAAGGTAATAAAGCGCAAGGATTGACGCTTTATTTTTTCAACGACAAATGGGATCTGATCCAAATGTTAACGGCGAACTCGGTCATGATGAACGGCGCGCAGTGGCTATTACAAAATGGAACGATTACGGTTTTTTCAGAAGATTCTAGCTTTCCGATGAATGACCGTTTTTTAGAAAAAACGATCGTGATGACCGAAGAAGCGCAAGATCTTCGAAGCACCGGGCAGACGTCTGATTTACTGACTCAAAAACAGCTTTCGCGCTTTATCGAAAAAAATAAAGATGCGGGTCTTGATACCATCAAATACGAAGTCGATTTTCATTCGAAGTTTAGTTTCGCGCTAGCCGGGCTGGTGATGAGCTTACTGGCTTTGCCATTCTGTGTAAGTAAAACTCGTGGTGGCGGTATGATGTTAAATATCGGGATTTGTTTAGGATTAGTTTTGGTTTATTGGATTTTTTACAGTTCGTCGCAGATATTGGGGCAACACGGAACATTGAAACCAATTGTTGCCGCCTGGATGCCAAATGTCGTCATGTTAGGGTTAGGAACGACCTTATTGTTGCGCCTGAAGCGTTAATAGTTTACCACTAATTCATGGCAAAATTAGAAGTCTTAACATATCCAAATCCAATTTTACGCGAGGTCTCTGAACCCGTTAAAGAATTTACTCCGGCTATTAAAAAATTGGCTGAAGACATGCTAGAAACAATGTACGACTCGAACGGCATTGGCTTAGCGGCCGTTCAAGTGGGCGAATTAAAACGTATGTTAGTTTTAGATACGCGCCCTAAAGATCCCGAAGGTGACGAAGATTTGTCAGAGCTTGAACGTAAGATCAAGCAACCCTTAGTTCTTATTAATCCTGAAATCGTTAAAGGTGAGGGTAAAACAACATATGAAGAAGGTTGTTTGTCAGTTCCTAGTTTCTTTGAAACAGTTGAACGTTTTGATGTGATCGAAGTGAAAGCCCAAGATGTTAACGGGAAAGAAATTCGTTTCAAGGCCGATGGTCTTTTAGCCATTTGTATTCAACACGAGATGGATCACTTAGAGGGAACTTTATTTATCGATCACATCAGTTTTACAAAAAGTAATAAAATTAAAAATACGATTAAAAAAAGCGGCTACCCAACGAAAGAAGAGTTAGCTGAAAAGAAAAGGCTAGCCGCCCGCGATGCCCGTTCGAAAGAGCCCGCTCGCTAATGGTGACTGGCTTAGAAACCGATTCTGATAACTCGGTCATTCGCGTTTGCTTTTTAGGGACGCCCGAGTTTGCGGCCCAACATCTTGAAACTTTATTAGCCCATCCAAAATTTAAAGTCGTTGGCGTCGTCACACAGCCTGATCGTCCCGCCGGCCGAAAAATGCAACTAACACCGTCGGCGGTTAAAGTTGTTGCGGTAAAAAATAATTTAGATGTATTAACTCCTGAAAATTTACGTAAAGAGCCTGACGTTTTCGAAAAAATTAAAATGTGGAATGCTGACGTCGCCGTTGTTGTGGCTTTTGGGCAAATTTTATCGCAACCTTTTTTAGATGCCTTTCCGCACGGTGCGGTTAACGTGCACGGAAGTTTACTTCCGTTGTGGCGTGGCGCAGCTCCGATTCAACGATCGATCGAAGCGGGCGATAAAGTCAGTGGCGTCGCTTTACAACGTATGGTTCAGAAATTAGATGCGGGTCCGATCATTGGCGAACGCCAAGTTGTGCTGGATGAAGTGATCACCGCAACTGAATTATATAATCAATTATCTGTCTTAGGTTGCGAACTGATCACGACTGATCTTGTGGATTACGTTCAAGGTAAAATAACACCCGTTGTTCAAGATGAATCGAAAGTCACGCTGGCCGCAAAAATTATGAAAGAAGAAAGTCTGATTGATTGGTCGACGACGGCCGAAAAAATTCATAATAAAGTTCGCGCCTTTTCAATGGGACCCGGAACATACTGTTTATTTCAAGGTAAGCGATTAAAAATTCACAAAACAAAAATGTTAGACTCTGGAAACGTAGGCCACGATGGGCAAGTCAATTACGTCGATGACACAAGTCTTGTGATTCAAACGGGTCTTGGCTTATTATCATTATTAGAAGTGCAACCTGAATCAAAATCAAAAATGGCTATTCAAGATTTTTTAAAATCGGTTTCGTTAAAAAAAGGAGACCTTTTTGTCTAATTTAAAAGTTAAAATTGCGCCTAGTTTGCTGTCGGCTGATTTTTCTATTTTAGGTGATGAAATTGAAAAGGTTACCGCGGCCGGGGCCGATTGGTTACATGTCGACGTGATGGATGGAAATTTTGTACCCAATTTAACTTTAGGAATGCCAGTCATTAAATCGTTAAAACCAAGAACAAAAATTCCTATGGATGTTCATTTGATGATCGAACGTCCCGAGCGTTATATCGAAAGTTTTATTTCTGCGGGGGCTGATTCTTTGACATTACACGTAGAAGCTAGCCAACACTTAGAAGACTCTTTTAAAAAAATTAAAAGCTTAGGCTGTAAACCCGGAATTACTTTACGCCCAGGCACGTCTTTAGAGACCCTTAAACCATACCTTCATTTAGTAGAGCTCGTATTAGTAATGACGGTCGAACCCGGCTTTGGCGGTCAGTCTTTTATGCAAGATCAAGTTTCTAAAATTTCAACTTTAAAAATTTGGCGCGAACAAAAAATTGGAAATTATCTGATTGAAGTTGATGGCGGCATCAATGAAAAAACGGCCCCGATTTGTATCGCTGCCGGAGCTGATATTTTAGTTGCCGGGAATGCGGTATTTACGGGTGAAAAAACCGTTTCAAATTATCAAAATAATATTTCTAAATTACGTTAGAACTTAACCGGTTGACGATCTGCTTCGGTGACGTAGCAAATCGCATTTTCACCCGTGATTTGGGTGCTGCAATTAATTTTTTCTAAGACTGAAGATACGCTATACTGAGAAGCCTGCGTTTTATAACCTAACGAGCTTAAAGCTAGATCTAATTTTAAGTTTTTTGCTGTCACATCGTTCGAAGACTTCGTAATCACTTTTCCGTTAGCCGTATCTGTTAGGCTGCAGTCAAGCGTCAGCGCCTTAGCTGTTACTTTACTTGTGCATGTGATGTTTGTTGCGACAAGACTACAGTATTTAGAAGGTGAGCAGTCAGAGAATTGAAGGCCTACTTCTTTTAATCCATCCATAATAAGTTGAGCCGGTATCCAGGTGTAAATGCGAGTTTCGGCAAAGCCAGTTGATCCGAAAAGTGAAAGTCCTAAAACGATCGATGCCAATGTTGATTTCATTCCGAATCCTTTTGAAAGAGAAGTGCTGAAGTTAACAAGGTTTCTGAGGGGCTTCGAGTGTTACTTTTAAGACAGGTAAAACTTACCTTTTTAGAAAGGCTTGTGACCATTTTTGCCAGCGCTGACTGCATTTAATGGGGTCGACGATATCAACGGGCTCATGGAACTCGATCACCGCATGAATTTTCTTAAGACGGGTTAATTCAAGAATATGGGGCAGAAACTCGTCATCGCCAATAAAAGCGACCTTTCGCTTGGGCACGTAACGAATTCTAAAAGGCTGAACTTTCACTTTACGCACGAAGGCCGTCTCAAACAGGCCGTACCGCCACGGAACATCTTCTTTCATCGTGGTCGTTCCGGCGGGAAAGGCCGCGATCACCGTTTTTTCTTTAGATAAACTTTTTTCGATAATTTTTTTACTTTGTGCGCGCGATTCTGGAGATCCACGTTTGACAAAAATTGTGTCGGCTCTTTTGGTGGCGGCACCTACGACAGGCCAGTACTTGATTTCTTGTTTCGATAAAAAACTGACTTCAGGAACGACCGACATGATCAACGGAATATCTAAATAACTGATGTGATTACCTAATAAAAGCAAAGGGCCGGCATGCTGAGGTTTGCCGATGACTTTTAAATTCACGTTTAAAATTTCAAGACTTTCGGCAGCCCATTTCTTTTTTAAACCCACTAAATCTTTTGTGAAGTAAGATCGTAAAATAGAAGTATTCATTTTCTTTAAAATTTTAGCCGATTTTAAAGTGGGCTTCATTTTTTTAAACAAATTATTTTTAGGCATGATTAAACCTAGCTTAAAAAGTTGACGCACTCTATTTAAGATTCATAATTACATGATGTCCCAAATGGTCGGTTTTTTATATATTTTGTTAGCGGGTGTTGGTTTTGGATTCTTAGGCATATTTGCGCGCTTAGCTTACCAGCGTGGTTTAAGTGTCGGAGAACTGCTGGTTTGGCGCTTTGCTTTAGCCAGTCTTATTCTTTGGATCAGTTTGTTGATTTACAAGCCGCGTTTGATTGTGATGCCATTGAAGCAAATCCTGATTTCGTTAGCTTTAGGTAGTTTGGGATATTCGGTTTTTTCAACGCTGTATTTCATGTCGATTCAGGGAATTTCGGTTTCGTTAGCGGCCCTTTTGCTTTTTACGTTTCCAATTTTTGTAAACTTAGGCGCGCATTTTTTCTTAAAAGAAAAAATGAAGCCACTTCAGGTTTTTAGCTTAGTTTTGTCAACCTTGGGCATTGGAATTCTGGTGTGGGGTCCACTTTTTGTTCAATCAATTCGGTATGTTTTTTATGGCTTAGGCGCGGCTATCGCGTATTCAATTTATGTTTTAGTTAGCGGTCGCTACCAAAAGGAAGTGGCCCCAATTTCGTCAACGCTTTATGTGATGACGGCCGCAGCAGTGACGCTATTTATTTTCCATTCTCCTTCGATATCGCACATGACGCACTTTTCATTCGATGAGTGGAGTCTAATTTTTGGATTAGCGTTGATATGCACGGTCGGGCCACTCACATTTTTCTTAACCGGGTTGCAAAAAGTCAGCAGTTCAAAAGCTTCGATTGTGGCGATGATCGAGCCGGTTATTGCGGCCTTGGCCGGGTGGTTCTTGCTACACGAAAGGCTATCGAATTTTCAATGTGTCGGGGCGGTTCTTGTCGTAATTGCTTTAGTTATCAACGTTAAAAAGTAATTAATCAAATAATCGAACCGTGTAAATAAACGAGGCCAAATAACCTTGATTATTATTTTTAGCGTACTGGGCGTTTCGGTGGTCTCCGTTCACCGCAAAATACATCACC
>JACMQO010000096.1 GCA_014376935.1 Bdellovibrio sp. | reverse complement strand
TTCATTTAAAAATGATTTCACTGTTTGGCTATTTGATCAATAGCTATTCAAAATATTTACAAAATCATTCAGGTAAGCGATGCTTTGGGGGTGACCACTTTAGATGTTCAATTTCATTCGGTCGAGGCTCCCGAGTTGTATCTGTTTTTTAAACAGCTAGGTGTTGCTATATCGAAAGCTCCAGACGTCGAAAATGGAGCGCATTATTTGCGGTCGACTGAATTCAGCCTTAGGTTAAATACAATTTCCGGATTAAAGAACGTTCCAATTGTTTTGGACATTGAACAGATCGAAACTGTTTCTGAAGGCTTTTTATATTTCAAAAGTCATGACGCCGAACAAATTTTAAAGCTAAAGAAAGTAATGGATTCGGTCCTAACTTACAGAGTTTATTACCTTTGTCATAATTTCTTAGATATTCGTTCTGAGTTTGAAAAATTACAGAATGCAGATATTGATCTAACACGCATTACTTTTTTGGTAACTAGATATGGTCAGGTCCAAAGCCTTCATTCGAATAAAACTGTTCAAGACCTAATTAAAGGGGCGATTTATAACGAAATTATCTTTGTAAATCCGTATCTTAAGCCAAAAACAACCAGTCTTGTTGAATCAAAAAGTGGTATGGCGATCAACATTTTTTTTATTATGCGACTTTTTAAAATAGTGCTGGCTCCAGGATATTTTTTTAAAAGGCAAATTGAGATCCTGCAAGTTAGCAATTTTGTATGGTTTCTTAGATTCCACGAATTGTTCCAATTTATTTATTTCATTGCGGCCGTATCTGTATTTAAAATGTATGGGTTTGGTGTAGATATTTTCTATTTAGTGCGTGTTGGTTTCATACGTGCGCTATTCGGAATTAGACATTTAATTTTAATGACGGGCTTTAAGTCTTTTGGCATTTTTGTTGATGGGTATCAAATTGCAAGAAGTGCCTTCAACCTTGGAATAGACGCTTATAATTTTACATCTTCACATATCAAGATTTTTTTCATTCGCAGTTTGTTTTTTATTAGACATTTGCTGTTAATGACCATGTACAAGACTTATGGTTTTTGCGTCGATATTTTCTATTTTGCAAAAGCCTCAGGCATTCAGCTATTTAATCTGTTTAGACACTTGATTTATCATACATCGACATTCATTAGGCACTGCTTGATTATGGCCGCCATTCGCACTTTTTACTTCGTTAAAGACACGGTCATTTTATTATGGATACACAGATACCTGATGTACCCCTTTTATAAAAGCTATTGGTTTACAAGCTTTCAATATCGAAAGCGAATTAAGAAAGAATCAATATGAATACACCGTTATCAATATCAGTTATTGTTCCGACTCTGGGTAAATCGTCGGTGTTGCACGCGCTACTAAAATCACTATCTGAACAAAAAACCGAAGCCCCATTTGAAGTCTTGCTGATTGATAATTCCCAAGATCCAGAAGTTGCTAAAAACCTTAAATCAGTCTGTTCGGTATTCTCTTTAAATTTGAAGCAGATCGTGATTGAAAGCAAAGGGGTTAATGAAGCTCGTAATGTCGGCATTAAAGAAAGCCAGTCTAATTTGCTGCTTTTTATCGACGACGACAGCTGGCTGAATGATAGGTATTTGTTGCAGAAACATATTCAGTTGCACTTAAAGAATGAAAACTACTTCGCAATCGGCGGGAACTACGTTTTAGAAAAAGACGCTGGATTTTTAGATCAGTGCTACCAAGATATTCAGATGCGTTGGCTTTATCAAGGTGTCGTTAATTTAGAATCGAATCAGTCTAAATATTTGATCGGTGGACATTTTTCTGCAAAAAAAGAATTGTTGACGCGTTTTTCACTGCAGTTTGATCCAGTCATTAAGTACGGGGGAAGCGAATTAAGTCTGTTTAATCAGGCGTTCAAGCAAAATCTTTTTATGAGGCTAGAAAACTTATCCTTAGTGCATGTTCCGCACGTTTCGCTTAAAGGATTGATCAAAAAATTATATAAGCAGGGGCAGGGTAAAGCCTATCTTAATGACGATGACGGTTCTAGCAGCCAGCATTCTGCATTAGTAGAAGGTGTGTCGTTAGCAAAAAGAAGTTTTCTTTATTTTTTAAATTTAGTTTTTTGGTTTGGCTTCTATCAGCAGAAAAATAAGGGATTATTGATTATTAGACACATATTTAAGGATTTCTTCGGAAACATTCAGTTAAAGCGATTTCAAACATTAAAAAAAATAGAAGACCAACTTGAGCAAAAGAAAAATCGCGGTGACCGATTATAAAAGATCTTTAAGGCGGTTCAAGAAGGGCTTTTCGAAGCGGTAGAAATTTTGAAACGTATCGAAAATCTTAGAATCCAGGTGCTGCAAATAAAATAAAGCCGAAGTCTTTTTTAACAGCTGCATCCGTTTAATTTGTGAATTTCTGTATTGCATGTGATCGTAGGCCGTTAAGTGAAACAGCGGTGTTTGAATCAGTTTAAAATTTTTCTGACGCTTAAACATTTCGTAGCCTAAATCGGTGTCTTCAAACCCGTAAGAGATATAGTACTTTTTAAATCGACCGACCGCTAAAAAGTCTGACTTTTTAAGACCTAAAGCGTAAGTGCACGTGTATTTCCAAAAGTTATTTAACTTCATCCAATCGTCACAATTAAATAGCTCTGACCAGTAATTTTTCTCTTCGATGTAGGTTTCTTTCTCTTTCTGAACGTTCGTGTAACTTGGGTTAAGCCCGCTAATAGATTGCTGTATGTGGTAACGTTGAAACTGAATCAGGTCATTTTTATTCAGCTCGTCTAAACAGATCTGAACAAAATTTTGCGGAACCAGCATATCCGAATCAAGAAACATAAGATTTGCAGATTCCGAAAAGTAAACACCTAAGTTTCTAGCTAAGCCCGCACGAAAAAATTGCTGATCACCCTTTGTCGGATGTTTTTTGCTCCAGTAAATAAATTTTAAATTCACTTTGTTTCGGTAGTTGTGAAACAGGGTCTTTATGACTTCGCAGCTATGGTCTGTCCCGCCATCTTCGACGACGATAATTTCATAATTTTCAGGTGAAATGCTTTGGGTTATTAAATGATTAACAACGTTTGCCAAGAATTTAGCGTTATTGAAGCTTGGGATGACGATACTTAGCTTCAAGTCGCGACTGGGGGTTGCGTAGACCCAACTGGCATGAACATTGGGCTCAAGCTCGTAATGTTCAGGAATGTGGTCGTTCCAAATTTCAAGACCATGTAGTAAACCTTGAGTAAATTTTGTTTCAATAGCCAAATGATTTTTTAAATGAAAAAATTGGCCAATATCTTTGATCGTCAAACTGTGTTTTATGTTTGCGTTATACGGCCTAAAATCCCAAAAATAACTGGCAAAGCAGGACTTAACGTCAGACGAAAAATTCTTAAACGTATTTAATTCTAAGGTCGTTCGCGGAGAAAAGTGAACGTGAATAGATAAGTAATTTAAATGGTTTGAAGATAGAAATTGATCAAGCTCAGTAAATTCAAATAGTGTACGAATTTGAACGTGCACCTGCGTCGATTCAGGCGTTTTTATGTGGGCTGCGATCTGACGAAAATGCGGCAAAGTAAATAGGTATTCAGTTTTGTAATTTTTGAAAAACGTTGCCGCGTGTTCAGGCCAAGTATTTTTAAAGCCGGCTTCTGAATCACACATGTCGATCAGGACCGAACGGGTGGTATTTTTAGAAATTTTCTTTAAGCGGCGTTCGACGGTTTCCTGAAGAAAGTCTTTTTCAGAATTGATTTTATAACGGTAGTAATAGTTCTGACTAGACTCTAGTTTCATTGAATTATATCGTACCAAGTTATGAGTCTTAAATCTAGCTTTGCCATTGTTGTTCCATGTTATAACGAAGAAAAAGCTATGCCCGTATTTTTAGCCGAAGTAACAAACTTCTTCTCTTTATTTTCTAAAGAGTTACCCGATTTCACATTAAAATTTATATTTGTAGATAATAACTCAACAGATACTTCATTCCGAAGGCTATCTGATTTTGCCGAAAAATTCAGCCCGTTTGGATCCATTCAAGTCGTCAGTTGCAAAACGCAAGGATACGGCGCGGCCCTTAAGACGGGATTTAGCGCGACGGAAAGCGCGTGGTACGGTTTTGCCGATCTTGATAATACGTACCCCTTAAAAGACTTTCCGAACATGTTAAAACTAGCATTAGAGAAAAATCTAGATATTGTCTTCGCGAATCGCCTGCAGTTAAAAACCGACATGCCTTTGATCAGAAAAGCCGGTAATCTATTCTATTCGTACCTCTCGCAAATCCTTTTTCAAAATTCTGTTCAAGATATGTGTACGGGAATGCGTGTCTTTAAGATGAGCCGGCGTCAAAAAATAGTAAGCTTACCATCCAACGATTTAAAATTTTCGATTGAATTTACGGCCACGACGCTTAAAGAAGAGTGGCCGAAAGCAGAAATTGCGATTGTCTACCGCGAGCGTCTTGGAGAGTCTAAGTTGTCTGTCGTAAAAGACGGAATCTTGTTTTTATTGACGTTACTTAAAGTTAAATTCAGTCACGCCCATAAAGAGTCATGAACTTAGCTATCATTATTTTCGCTCATTCAGAGGATGATTTTGTAAAAGCAAAAGGCCTTTTAGAAGATGATGGTCATGTTGAATCTAAAATACACTTTTGTAATTCAGGACAAATCAGTCGATTAAATTTTTTAAAAAACCACCCGGATGAATGGCTGCTATTTTTAGATTCGGACTGTTTGATTTCGAAAGAAATATTACAAAGTTTGGAAAATACTAACAACGATAAACAAATTGTCCTTGCGGGAAAGTATTTAAATCCGCCATCGTCCACGTATCTGCAAAGGGCGCATAATTTCGTAGCCAATACTTGGCTTTTTTCGTCGTACCGACCAAATAAGGCAAAAAAACTTTTGGGCGGCGCTTTTCTCATTTATTCAGACAAAGAAAAACTAAATAACATCACTGAAATCAAGGAACTGTTCTGGGGGGCCGAAGATAAGCTTTTAAGTCAGCAGTTACTAAGCGCTGGTTACAAACTAAAGTTTGAGCCTAAGTTCGAAGTCACGCACCACACATCAAAAAAACTAAAGCATTTTGTAAGAAGAGCCTGGCTGCAAGGCTACAATGATCATTTTGGTCAAGGTCGGAGGCAAAAAGAAATACTAGATATTAATTATTGGCTCTTTGAACTCGCGACGACAAATCCTTTGTTAGCGCCTGCAGTTCTTGTTCATTTTTTAATTCTACAGTTGGGTAAATGGTTTCAAAAAGTTCGCCCACTGCGTAGCAAAGAATCGTTAAAATAAATCCTAAAAAGGCCGGACGAAATAAACTAACCGTTAAAATAACTAACGCCGCAATTAAAACTTGAGTGTAAGCAAGTATAGTTAAAATAGAACCTATTAGAAGAAGTAATAATGGTAGAAATCGATAAAGGCGTAAACCTTTCGAGAAATTTAATTTCTGTACGGTGATTTGAACTTTGCCAAATAAAAACATTTTGTAAAGCCACTTTCCAAAACTTAAATTTTGATTGTGGTAAACTTGCGATGAAGGCAAAAAGATAAAACGAAAATCTTCATTGTACGCCCGATGCGTAAAATCTAAATCTTCACCCACTTTGTTAAATAGGGCTGAAAAACCACCAATGGCTAGTGATTCTTCTTTTTTAAGTAGCAAGTGGCATGATGGCAAATGATCGACCGTTTCAAGATGTGAATGATTCTGAATTTGAAATGAAAACGGTAATTTCTTAGCTAACTTAAAAATAAAATCATTCGTGGTTTGTAAGAATTGATTCGTCGATTTATTAATGACGGTTCCGCCGTACCCTAATATATGAAGGCTTCGGTCATTTAAACTTTCTACTTCAGCCAGCTGAATCAGCTTAATTAAACTTTGAGATTTTAAATCAATATCAGGATCGGTCATGTAGATATATGCGTTTGACGCATTCTCTAAAAGAAGTTGTCGGGCATAACCTAAATTATTGGATGGGTTTTCAATGCAAACAGCGCCAGAAATATTTTCAGAAATCCATTGTTTAATCCACAACCGAATATCGCGCTGTTCGTGATTTAGTATAAAAAGCCACTCAACACTATAACCCGACAGTTCTGTTTTAAGTTGGGGAACAAGTCGTTTAAGCTCGTTCACCTCATCATAAAAAACGATCCCGCAGGTCAAAGACCTGATCATCTATGGTGACCCTTATTGCCAGCTGTGCTTTCAGAAACGACGGTTTCGCGAACGACGACAACTTTAATTTGGCCAGGGTACTGCATTTCTTCTTCAATCGTTTTCGCAATTTGTTCAGTCAACTTCATCGCGCCTAAATCATCAACAACGCGCGAGTTCACTAACACGCGGCACTCGCGTCCACCGTTTAAAACAAATACGTCGGTAACGCCTTGGTAACGTTTTGAAATTTCTTGCAGGCCAGAAACTTTTTGTGTGTAAGTTTCCATCGTGCTGCGACGGGCTCCGGGACGACCGCCTGAAATCGCATCGGCTGCGATGACTAAGAAGTCATAATCATTTTCAGGTTGAACATCGTAGTGATGGGCGCGAACGGCGTGAATCGTATCTGTGTCTTCATTTCTAGCCGCGATAAAATCAGCTCCAATAACGGCATGACTTCCATCGAGCTCATGATCAAGAGCCTTTCCAAGATCGTGAAGCATACCTACGCGGCGTGATCTTTTCGAATCAGCACCCAGTTCAGCTCCAAGAAGGCCTGCGAACCATCCCACTTCAGCACAGTGAAAGTATTGATTCTGCGTGTACGAATATCTAAAGCGTAAAGATCCCATCACTTGGCGTACTTCGGGATGCAGGTTTTGAAGGCCAAGTTCTTTAGCTATCAAGTCGCCATCGCGCTTAATTTGTCGGAGTAGTTCTGTTTTAATGTTTTCGCACGTACGTTTTAAGTCCGCGATATCTGGAGCGCGTTTTGTTTTTTCGATATCTTTAAAAATTTTATCAAATAGGCGGCGAGTTAGCTCGCGGCGAACCGGATCGTAGCCAATAATTTGAATGTAGTGCCAACGATCTGGCTCTGGATTTTCATCCACGTAAATATCGCAACCACTGATGGATTGAACTGTTGAGACAATATCAGTCAATTTTTGACAGAAAATAGCGCGTACTTCTTCGCTTGGAAAATAACTAGCAGAAATACCACGTTCGGTGCTCATTTCTTTACTGAAGCGATCGATGCAAAGACCCAGAATTTTTTTAGCACGCTGTTCGGCGAATTCTTTCGTTTCTGATTCGTAGAATTCAATGGTCTTGGCTAAGCTAGTTTCGGCTTCGGTGACCATCTGGTATGTGAGTGAGGCCAAAACTTCTTCTTCGGTCAGTTGCGTTTTTCCAAGAAGCATTGTTTTATAATCTTGTTCAAGTGCTGTTTTGGCGGCGACCGTTTTTTTAAATAAAGTCTGCTTTTCGTTCATTTGAATCGAGGCTTCGCGGTGTTCAGACTCTTTTGCTAATAGAACCGCGCGAGCTTGTTTATCTTGTTCTTCGTAAGCCGTTTTTTTTGTTTGAATTTGTGCGTCGATGTCTTCAATTTTTTGTTCAATCAATAAGTGCGCTTCTTCGACTTTCGACCAGAGCTCTAATTCGATTTCTTCAAAAAGTTGCGTGCGTTCTTGCTCGTCTAAATTAAACTGTTCTTGTGCTTCTGTTAAAAGTTCACGCGCATCGTTTTGAGCTTCTTTCACGATATGTCGGCGAACGAAGAAAAATAACAGCGCAAAAACAACGGCGCCTGCAGCTAAACCAATCAGTATGTAAGTAAGGATATCCATGTCGATTAGTCTACTGACTTAGACCAGATCACACAATAGCAACAGGCCTTATGTGCCTTTGCGTTAGGGCCCCATTTTGGTCGTGCAAATAAAAATGGAATCAGTCATAAATTACATTATGAAAATGTTGAATATCATAAAAAAATGGTCCTTAATCGCCTTGGCCGTTGTGGTTGTTTTTTGGTTCTTTATTGCGAATTGGTCTTTCGTATTTAAGCAAAAAATCACGGGCGAGGTCGTGGGTGTCGAGCGCGTGAACAGTGCTTTGACCGTGTTAACCGATTCAAATTCAAAAATTAATCCCCAAGTTTTTTCATTTTCGGTGGCGATTAAAGACCAGCACTCTGGCGAAATACATATGGCCTCTAGCGAAGACCGTCAATGGGCCGCAGTTTCTAAAGGGAACTGTGTTGTGGCGGCTTATTTTCCGTACCCACCTTGGAGAATCATCGACAAAGGCATGACGAATAAGAACGCGCGTTTGTTACGTAATTTTACATCGTGCGAACAAGCGCCAAAGGATGAAGGATTTTTTGATAGTTTAAGATTTTTCTTTCTAGCTTATTAGTCGCTAGTACGTCAGAAAATTGAAAAAAATAGTTTAGTTTGTGATGAACTTGGTTGCAAAATACCAAGGTAAATAAATGTAAATGATCAGATCTCGAACTAAGTAATAAACAAAAAACGCTAAAAACAATTTTAAGCCGTATTTGCGGTAAAGCCCTTTGATTCCGGCTTCTTTCCAAGCTAATTTCATTTGGATGAAGTGATCTTTAAGCCAATGATATTGTCGTTTGATCATTTGCATGAGCTAGGACTCACTTAGCGCATCAGCGTAAGGAGCGGGGCCGAGGCGCGAAGCCCAAGGCGTGAATGGGATGAAGATTTTTGTTGAATTAAGTAAACGATAGCCACCATCAAAAAAACTAGAAACCAATTTTTCATCTGCATATAAAACAACATCTGATTCCACCTATGGGTTCGTCTTTTTCAGTTTTTCGGAGCCAGTTTTATAAGCCCAGCAATAATCGAAACCGCTTTTTAGACTCAGTAATACACTGAGCCAAAGAAGTCCATATCCAATGTTTGCGTTGGGGAAGTAGGGGTGTAAATCATGCAGAATAAGAAGTGGGATGGCGATCATTTGCATCGCAGCCTTCCACTTGCCCGTGGTTTGCGCATCTATTACAATTCCATCTGCGGCCGCTGCGGCACGGACTCCGCCCACGATCGTATCACGAGCTACAAATAAAATGACCATCCAAGGGTCGATCTTACCTAACTTAAGCAGCAAAATTAAAATGCAAGAAACTAAAATTTTATCGGCCACAGGATCTAAAAATTTACCTAAATTTGAAACGGCGTTTAGTTTTCGCGCATAGTAGCCGTCGTAATAATCAGTGACCGAAGCAATAACAAATAAAACAGTAGCCAGCCAGCGGCCCGTGTCCGTATTCCAGCTCATAAAAAAAGCTGTCGGAACAACCAAAATAATTCGTGATAGTGTTAAATATAAAGGTAATACACTCATGCGATTCGTAAAGTGTTGTTTGCAAAGCTAGGCTCTGTCAAGATATCAAAATGTTTGAATTAAATCGCATTATCAACGTTTACGAAACCGATCTGATGGGTATTGTTCATCATTCGAATTATTTACGTTTTTGTGAAGAGGCAAGAGTCGCGTGGTGCGTGGATCGAAACCTGTTAATTAATTCGAACAAAGCCGTTTTTAGCTTAACCGTCGTTGAAACGCGCGTGCGCCATGTATCGCCGATTCGATTTGCCGATCCCTTGAAAATCGTCGTACAGGTCAAAGCCGATAAGGCGCGGGTGATTTTTCAATATATTTTACTTGTGAATGACCGCGAAGCCGCGCGCGCCGAAACGGTTCATTGTAGTTTAGCTGAAAATTTTAAAGTGATTCGATTAGATAAAAATATGACCGCAATATTAAAGGAAGAAAAATGGACAGAAACCTGGCTTTAGAGTTTGTTAGAATTACGGAAGC
>JACMQO010000095.1 GCA_014376935.1 Bdellovibrio sp. | reverse complement strand
CGATTGAATGGAATGCGTGTGCCCTTGCTTGCTTTCGCAAACCAGAAGTGTGGCATCGCCGGATCATTTTCATCAAATAACCAAGTCATAAATGCGCCCGTATTTTTAACGTCTTCACGCTTATTGTAAAACATCGGTTTACGTTCGTTATCGCGGTACTTTGATAATGTATCTAGCGCCTGCTGGGGCACCTGATAAGCTTCGTTATTAATTTTCGAATTAAATACTAAAGCGGCTAAGACGACCGAACTTGAATCGGCATCATTTGGAATATTTGTAAATCCACGCCATACCGGAAGTAACGTCATATTGATCGGACGATGAACAATGGTACCGCCGTCATTTAACGATGGGTAAAAATTGTAAGTGCTATCGGTTTCATAACGACTAAAAGTTTTAGTCGCCGCACGAATCACTTCAGGTATTTGCTTCAATGGCCCTTCATTTTTTAATTCAGGATTATCTAAATAAACTTGGGATAACATATTAACCACAGAGGCCGTCGTAAATGGGGTCGCCTCTTGATCTTTACCGATGGCCTTACCAACGCCGACCAAAACAGGAACTAACGTGGACTCAATCTGTGTCGGAAACTCACCTTTGATATAGTACTTATCATCGGCTTGAACTTGGGTACTTAAAGCATAATCTAGCGCCTTAAATGAAATATCTTTCAAACTAAGTTCTTTAATATTCGTCTTCGCGAAAGCCAGTGACGACCAAACCGAAGAAAGCTGCACCAAAGCTGTTAGTAAAATAATATTCTTTTTCACGGTCCTACCTTTTATAAGAGGCCCATCTTAACTGAATTTGCCTAGGCCAGATAGATGGTATGATTTTAACAGGTGTAATGCTTACCCGACTAAGTTTTTGTCAGTTATAAGCTTTGTGGTGAAGATACGACGGTTTTTAAGGTGTAATTACGTTTATTGTCACTTAAGTATTTTACCTACAATTTAAAATAAGCTGATTTTGAATATTTGCAGGAATAGTTAATTCCCATAAAGTCGTTCGGCACCAGACCCAAAATCACGTCATTGAGTGACCCGTCTTGTTGCCGGCAGAGCGGCAATCAGCCCAAAGCATCTTAAGCCCCGACAAAAATTGAACAGAATCGGCCTCAACTTTTTTCAAACAAACATCGCGGATTATTTCTTTTTTGGTATATAGATCGAAGTCATTCTGAAACAGTTTTAAAAAAGCTGATCTCCTTTTTTCGATGAGCTTCGGCATCGATTCAGGCGGAATAGTTCCAGCCAATGGTTCATGGCTTGTCCAAAAAAGACTTCCGTTTCGCATTCAGGATATAAAAAAATTCCGTACGCCAATTATTTATTGCTGAGTCAGCTGCGCTAATTATTTTTGTTTAGCTTCCATAATGGTTTTCAAATTTTGAATACCTTCATCAAACTGATCACCGATCAATTTGTCGCAATCAATTAAGGTCACCATTATTTTGTGCATAAATCCGCCATCGCCTGACATAGACCAGGTAAAGCGAGTGCCATCACTTTCGGGCATCAATCTATAAATAACTAAATTATCGGCCTTAAAGGGTTTAATCATCGTAAAGCGAATTAGAACTTCTTCGTTGGGGCTCTTGCGAAGGAGTTCTAATTTTCCAGATCCCGCCTTGCTGTTTCCTTCAAAGACCATGGTCGAGCCCACTTCTCCATCTTCGCCAGCCAAATACTTTTTCATATCAGGGTCTGTTTTTTCGTAAGGAGACCATTCACCACCTAATGTAAAACGCGCTAAGTAAGGAAAGATGACGTCTGGTGCCGTTTGAATAACACCACTACGTTCGTAGTGAAATTTTCCACTTTTTGTAACAGCGACGTATCCTAAAAATAAAGCTAAGATGGCGCCGACGATGGCTAAGAAATTAATAAGCATAATGACCCTTCATTCGTAATTAAAACTACCATAGTAATTAGTTTATTTTGGGTCGACAAAAACTTTAAATTCATCCTTTTTTCAGGCCAAAATAAATATTTCTTCCAGGACCTAAGACAGATTGAGCAAATCTAGTCATAAGTTTTCGTGCAGTCTTCGGTATCTAGACTTTCTTATTTTTCGATTTAAACCGAAATAAGCCCTAGGAGAATACATGAAATCAACGTGGACTGGTCTAATATTGTGCGGAGTCGTTATCTACTTCGGACTTGTACATTCAATGTCGAATCCCTATGTCTTGTTAAATCCACACGCCTAAATTTTAGTTTTGGGCGGAACGATCCCCATCGCGTTCTTTACAGGCAACAAAGTTCACCCGTTTATGAAAGAAGCATTTCAAATTTTAAACAAAAAAGAAGTTTCTGTTAAGCAGATACAAACGAACTTAACAGATCGTCGCAGTTCAGTGAAACTGACGTTACGTGGAAGATGCCAAAATTCCAAATAATATTGCAAAGTATCCCCGCATTTAGGATTAATCGTTTAGCGTGGCTGCGATTTTAGTTACTCCGTTTTCAATAATTCTTTTCGATATCAACTGAAATTAAATCGACATCGTCCTCTTGCAAAGAGTCGGCAACGTAACCCATTTGATTGTGGTTTGAGTAATGACCCGAATCGGAATCGATATAAACAATACGGCCGCTTTTGATAGAAATCTCTCCGGCACCGGCAACGGGTCAATCACTTTGCACAGAAATCTTTTTTCTTTTAATTAATCACCGCGCCGAATGCTTTTAACCGCGACCGCACTTCTGAAACAGATAATTTGTCGATCTCTTTTGAATGAAGAAAATAATTGATTGCCCGATTCGCCTTGGCATCTAAAGCAATATTCCAGAGCCACTCGTGAGTGAATAGAAATGATAACTGCAAAGGGTCATTTTTTAAAAGTGCAATGGCTTGAGGATCATAAGAAAAGGTAACTTGACCTAAGGGATACAAAGCAGTTCTTACAAATTCCCGAATAACTGCTTGGTGCATATCAGCTGGACCGTACGATGGTAAACCGCAAACTCCGGGAATATTAAGAAATTCTTCGTCTTGAATATCAGGCAAATTTGAAACTTGATTCCAAATATAGTACTGCGAAAGATCGTTTTCGTTAAAAATTAATTTGGTAAAATTTCTGTATGACCCGGCTAGCTCAGGAATGTTTTTTTCTAAAATATTACCAATTCGATTAAACGATTCTTCTTTGCTTTCTACATTTGCGACTTTACTTTTCGAAGTACTTACCAAGACGAAGTCTAAACTTAAATACGATTCTAAAATTGGACAACGAATAATGTCGCCACCATTACCGACTGAAAATCCGCCACCCGCAACGCAATATGACGAAATTATAGAAAAACCAAAAGCAAACATCATGTTTTTCATAATTCATTTTCCTTTGAATTAACTAATTTGAATAACTGAACCGATAGCTGATAAAGTTCTGTGTCTTTTTTACCTTCAAGAAGCTGCGCCATTTCTGATTGGAATTCGCTGATTTTTTTCTTCGCTAAATCGATCTGCGATGGGTCTACGGTTAAAGTAATATTTGAAAATTCGCGCTCTTCAAACTTTTGCTCTTCAAGTGCTTTCGAGGCGCGATCTAGCATCTGGCGATGATAAAAACGAATGGCTGATGAAGGTGCACTTTTCACTTTTAAATTATCACTGATAGCGTGCCAAACTGCTTTTTCAACGCGAACAAATCCAAGCCGCTTTAAGCATTGTAAAGCCACTTCAACGTCGGTTTTTTGCAAATTTAATTTTTTAGAAATGGCCGAGACCGTTCCTTTAAACTCTCTCATTGTTAAAAGAGTGTAAATGGCCCCGTAATACCAAACTGAAATCGAAGTAAAGACATCCAAGTCGACTTGACTGTATTTCTGATGATCACGCTTAATTTTCTGTATACGTTCGTTGGCAAAATTTTTATTGATTTCGGTTTTTGGGTTTTCAGCTTCAAGTAGGCTGACGAAATAAGCTTGGTCTGGCAAACTCCATTGAAGCCTTTGCGTAATTTGCATGGCTCCGTTTAGACTTAAATGCCTTTTGCCGTTAAAAATCATACTTAAATAGCCAATCGAAATGTTCAGATCACGAGCAAATGCGCGCAGTGAATACGACTTATTTTTTTTAATTCTAGCCGCAAACTCTTCTTTAATTAAATCGCGGTAAGATACGTGACTGTCTGGCTTCATGAACAAATCTTACTTCATGAGTCTATTGCGGCAAGCGATAACGCTATTAACACGCCGTGAAAAATGCCTTGCCGCCGGCAAGAGCAATTATATTTCGAAACCCGTGAAAGTCGCCATTCTAAAAGAAATGCTAGAACTGTATTTAGGCCAGAGTGGTGCATTAGCCAAATCATCTTAAGGTTAAACCGAAGTTAATTTTGTATAATAGCAAATTCGGAATAGATTTTTTATTTTAACTATTTTTTAAAACTGCGCTAAGTTCTGGCTCGTGGCCGACAAAATCATACTACCTCCTAAATATTATCTTTCTCATTTTTTCGAATTTATCAATTTTGTACAGAAGCATTATGAACCTATTCTAGATGAATCGCATTTAGATTTTATTGAAGCCTTTCGCTTACTTCCTGAAGACGCTCAGTGCGCTTACATTCGCATGGTGAATCGAAAAGGCATCCTGTTTGAGCGAAAAGGTTTTCAAAAATATACTGAGCTTTCAAATTTTGAAAGTTCGCTTCAAGATCTTAAAACTCATGGCTTCATTGAACCTTTAACGAACGCCCACGTCACTGAAGTGATCTATTTTCTTTCAAAAGCTAAGCTAAAAAAATGGCTTTTAGATCATGGTATTGAAGTCAATTCGCAATTATCTAAAGACGAGCTAACCCATTTGGCGCGCACCAATGTAAAGACACTTTTACCGCAAAATATTTCGAACCTTGATCAAATTTTAGTTCAAGGTCGTCATCAAGCGATGGAACATCTTCTTTTTTTATACTTTGGCCGCATTCAAAAAAGTTTAACATTATATACGTTACGTGATTTAGGAATCAGACAAAGTCAGACTTTAAAAAGCGATTTTAAACCAAGATTCAGCTCGAAGCACGAAGCTGACGCCGAATACTTTTTCTGTAAGCATTTAGATAACTATTTTGATTATCTTACACCAGAAGAACTAAAATATATTTTTGAAAAAGCAAAAGGATTTAAAAATCTAATCAGTACGACCCAGAATTTAAAAGATAACCTTCTTTTTAATTTAGCCGAATATACCCTAAATACCGACACAGACCTTGCCTTAGATGCGTTTGGTGAAAGCAAGCATCCTGAAGCCCGCGAAAGAATGGCACGTCATTTATACAAGATTGATCAAAAGCCAAGGTGTCTAGAGATTTTAGAGCAAATACAAAACGATCCGCGCAGTGATCAAGAGCTATTATTTGCCGAAGATTTTTCGGCACGCAAATTCAATAAGAAAAAGATCGGAAACCTGACCGAAGTTTTGAAAAATTCGCGCGAAGTGACTTTAAGCGATTTCTATTTAAAACGCCCTGAAGTGGGCGTTTGCAAATTGTATCAAGATTTAGGGTATCATGCAGATTTCACCGAAAATTATCTTTGGAGCAGCCTATTCGGAGTTCTATTTTGGGATGAATTGTTTGAATCCGAAAATGCGGCCATTCATAACCCTTTCGAGCGGTCACCATCAGATTTAATTGGCGTGGATTTCTATATTCGAAACGCTAGCGCAATAGAAGACGTATTGAATCTTTTTAAAGACGACAAAGCCATCGAAGTTCGAATTTTAAAAAACGTGACGAAAAATTATGGTCGATTAAACGATATATTTCAGTGGCACGAAGGTTTAGCCGAAACGCTTATTCACTTTGTGAAAAATTCGAAAAAACAAAACGTCGCACATATCTTAAGAACGTTATCAAAAAATTTTGAAACTCATCACGTGGGTTTTCCAGATTTGATGGTTGAAAAAGATGGCCAGATTCATTTTATCGAAGTCAAAGCCGAAGGTGATTCGTTGCGCGCAAGTCAGCTTTCGCGGCTACGTCTTTTAAAAGAGGCTGGTTTTGAAGTTGAAGTTTTACGCGTGCGTTGGGAAGCCGATCCTAACCAAACTTATGTTGTTGTCGATGTTGAAACAACCGGCGGTGCGGCTCCTTTTCACCGTGTCACAGAAGTCGGTGCCGTCAAAATTAAAAACGGAAAAATCATTGATGAATTTCAAACTTTAATTAACCCGGGACGAACCATCCCACCTTTCATTACGCAACTAACGGGTATCAGTAACGAAATGGTTTCTACAGCCCCCAAATTTTTAGAAGTCGCAGAAAAGTTTTACGAATTTTTAGACGGCGCAATCTTTGTCGCGCACAATGTAAAATTTGACTACGGCTTTATTCAACATGAATTTAAAAAAGCGGGAATAGACTTTACGCGTGCACAGCTTTGCACCTGTGCCGGTATTAAAAAAACTCATCCTGGATTAAAATCCTACAGTCTAAAAAACTTAACACAGCATTTTAAAATCAACTTGGATCAACATCATCGCGCCTTAAGTGATGCTAGGGCTGCGGCCGAATTACTACTTGTCATGAATGGTAAGCGTAAGTCTACGGATTTTGCCGAATTCGAACTTTCATAATCTGGAATATTTCCCCAAACTGGGTCTTTTTTGAATACTCTCAATTTTAAAACTTGGTCGCAAGCTTGCCGTTTTTATTACAGGGCGGTCTATCCTTTGCATTTTGGTTTGGTGTTCAACTTAACAAGCTTACGAAATGGGTCGTAGCTTAACCGACTAACAGGAAACATTATGAAAACAAAACACCTAGCCTTATTAGCCATCAGCAGTGTCATTGCCGCTTGCGCCTCAAATCCAAAAGACGCAAAAATGAATGGACCTGTTCAAAAATTCGGAACCGTTAAACAAGTTCTATTTAACCCAAACGGAGATGCCGACGGACTAATTTTGATCGATGGGATGCAAGTCAGTTTTGCTCCACGCGCAGCTGATGATTTTACGAAAGTGATCACTTCAAAAGATCCAGTTGAAATTAATGGAATTCAAGAAAACGAAAAACGAATTCGCGCCGACGGTATTACGAATTCACGTACTTCGCGTTCGATCGCTAATATCGCTGCATTACCAGAACCAAAAGGGGCACTAGGAGCCGAAGAAAACATAGAGCCATTAGCGCCCGTACCGCCCCATTTTCCGGTTGCGGGACCTGGGCCTGCAATGCCGTCTTTAGCTAGAAAGCCACTGCACCCACCGGCTCGGGGTCAAGCCGATGTCATTACGCCGATGCCCCCGGTGGCCCACGAAAATTTAAGAAAGATCTCTATCCATGGCACCGTGCAAACAAAACTATATGATTCACGAGGCGAAATTAACGGTATCGTTTTAAAAGACGATAGCATCGTGCGCTTTACACCAAACTTATTAAACGAATCGCGAACTCGAGTCGAACTTGGTGATGATTTAACTGCTTTTGGTTACGGCACCGAAAATGCGCGCGGCAAATTTATTCAAGCGACAGAAATGACGATTGAATAACAATTTATATCGTCACGAACTTGCACAATGTTTTAAAGTTTATGGATTAGATCAAACGGTGATGGCGGTACGACTCGAAAAATGATTTATGATTAGTCGGTCATAAAATTATTCGCGAATTTGCCCTGTGCCGTCGATGATCCAACGTGGTGTCGTTAATTCTTTTAATCCGACCGGCCCACGAACATGTAATTTCTGAGTACTGATTCCTAATTCTCCACCAAGTCCCAATTGATAACCATCCGTAAAGCGCGTCGAAGCGTTCCAATAGACCACGGCCGCGTCGACATCATCTTGAAAACGACGTGCTTTTTTTTCTGATCGCGTGATGATCGACTCAGAATGCCTTGAACCATGCTTTTCAATATGTGCCAAAGCTTCATCGATATCCGAAACTATTTTGCAATTTAGAATTAGATCTAAATATTCGGTATCCCAATCCTTTTCTTGCGCAGATGTCACTTTTTGTTTATTTTTTAAAATGGCTAATGAGGCTTCATCAACATGCCAAGAAAGTTCATCACCCAACGTAGCTTGATGCATAAGTGGTAAAAATTTTTCTGCAATATCTCTGTGGACCAAGATAGTTTCTAAAGAATTACAAACGCCGGGTCTTTGTACTTTTGCGTTGCGGACAATTTGCAAGGCCATTTGCATGTCGGCTTCATCATCAATGTAAACGTGGCACATGCCCCTGTCATTTTTTATGATGGGCATCAATGCATTTTCTTGAACGTATTGAATTAAGCGATCACCACCCCTGGGCACAACGACATCAATCAAATCTTTTTGTTTTAATAAATCATCGACTAACGAACGATCGTAATTTTCTAGTCCATAGAACGGCGTAAATTCGCAACCTTCGGCCCTAAATACTTCACGCATCATTTTATAAATGACTTCAGCCGTTAGTTTTGATTCAGAACCACCCCTTAGTAAAATGACGTTTCCAGATTTAAAGGCTAAAGAAAAAGCTTCTAAGATGACGTTTGGTCTTGATTCAAAAATCATAAAAATAACACCTAACGGAGAACGCACACGCTTTACTTCTAAGCCATTATTTAAGGTCTTATTTTCAATCACTTCATTGACCGGGTCAGGCAATTTCGCAACCTGCCTTAAGCTATCAGCCATATTCGTAATGCGCGCACGATCTAACAGTAATCGATCTCGAAATGAAGGCAGCGTTGTTGAAGAAAGATTTTTTAAATCCAACACATTTGCCGCTAAAATTTCTTCTTGTTTAGTCTCCAAAATCTGAGCTAGCGCCAATAAGATTTTGTTTTTATCTTGCGCTGACATTTTTCTTTGCCCGCGGGCCGCACTCCGTAACGTTCTTAGTGATCTCAGTAAAGACTCAAGCACGTCGACCGCCGATTTGCGTCCCGACTGGAAGCCCTTCGGCAATTTGCATTAAATTCTTCGGCCAATCCCCGCGAACGAAGTAAGTCACTACTTTTGATTGATTGGCTTTTTGAGCCGCTAGTAGTTTCGAATACATTCCACCCGTACCCACTTTTGATTTAGCTTTGGGGTTGGCTAATCGTAAGTCAGCCACGGCTAATTTTTTTCGATAAGGAATTAATGTTGCTTTTAGATTTGTATTTGGATCGGCATCAAATAGGCCGTCAACGTCAGTCATTAGAATCAGTTTATCAGCCTTCATCATGACGGCAACTTTCGCCGCTAAAGAATCATTATCACCAAATTTAATTTCTTCGGTCGCAACCGCATCGTTTTCGTTTAAAATAGGAATCACTTGCCACTTTAAAAGTTGCTGCAACGTATTTTTCAAATTCTTTTTTCTAGTTTTATCAACTATATCAGCGGCGGTTAAAAGAACTTGCGAGCCTAAAAGATTCGTCGCCGCCAAAGCCAAATTATACTGATCCATAATCAAAGGCTGACCGATCGCGCTTAAGGCTTGCTTCTGTGGAAGCGTCCGTTTTATTGATTTAAAATTTGTTTTTTGAGCCGCCCAAGCAATTGCTCCGGACGTCACCCATATGACTTCAATGTTGTGGTGCTTGCGTAACGCAGCCACTTGCTGCATCCACGCACGCATTAATAACGGACCACCATCTAAGACCATTTTGCTGCCGGCCTTAACGACCCACCTTTTAACTTTAGCCATGCTAGTAAGTCTAAAGGTAGATCTAGGTGTAGACAAATGACAACTAGGCTTCGCTACCCAAATGTCTAGTTCATTCAGAGATTCTATCGCTCTATAATTTATTTACAAATTGGCACAACGGTTGACGCGCAGTTAAACCATCTTTTTGAACCGAAGTTAATATTTTGCAACTATCATATCCTTGCGCTTTAAATGATTTTTCTGCTTCGATCCAAGCCGCTGTTGAAAGCACAGGCTGACGACTTAAAATCCAAGCGTATTCACGTGAAGGGTCACCCACTAGAGCGACCGTATACCCACCATCAACATCTAATATCCAATAGTTTCCACCGAACGGAAAAACCCATTTAAATAATTTCACAAAAGTGACCTTTAGTTTTGAATTCGTCACCTTATCTTCAACACGAGCGCGGCCTTCGGCCGAAGATATTTCACCCGTCGCTTTTAAGCACGAATTCATCACTTTAATTAGACCATCTTCAGCCATCGAATATTCGGCCTTTGAGCTTGAAACACATTGCTTCTGAAAACTTTGTGGAATGCTTGCAACTTCGTACCACGTGCCAAGGTATTTATTTAAATCAACCGAGGGCATGGTCTGCACATCCTTTTTTTCAGTTTGTGCCTGGCTCACGCACGCGTAATTAAAAATCATAAACATCGAAATCAATAGGCTTTTCATAATTAGATCCTTTTCACGATTAATTTTTTTTACCACCGCCAATAGACCCACGTCGAAATCTTAAGAAATAGACTGTCAACTTACAAGCATGAACTTACAACTATCATTGTAATTAACTTTATTTGATACAGTTTTCGCTCGGTGGAATGATGTGATACGAGCCAATTCGAGAAGCTCATGAGATTTAAATTCATGCCGAGAAGTAGACTATGTCTACAAAAAAAATAATTCCGCCGGATGAAGATTTAGTTTTAGTAAGCCAAGCTCATCCGAATTGGTACCGCGACCTGTCGAACCTAAATACATCTGTCCTAGCTTCGCTACCCAAGGCCTATTCAGAGCCAAAAACCGCTATGATGCGAAAGTTTAAAGCCGGCGTTCAGCACATAACCGAAAATATTTTAAAAATAAATAGAAATGCAAAGTCGAAAGATTCGTTTGTACTTGAAACCAGCGACCTACCAAATTTATTAAAAATGAACCCATACTTACAAACAATTTTACTTCCCAGTGAAGATGACGAATCTAATAACTATTGGTCTTTTATTAAATATTTGGATGAACATAAAATACGTCATACCTTACCCAAAAAAGTAGTGGACGGAGAATCATTTGTTTTAAACTGCAATCGAAAAGTCGAATGCATTATTGCGAATTCAACCTCTAGAGCCACTCTAGGGGCGCACCACGCTGAAGTGTTAAAACAATTTAAAAAAGCCATCGCGGCCTAACTTCGACACCCGCGTTTTTTTAAAACATTTTTTGTTTATAACCATCTCTGGCTATATTCCTATTACCTGTCTCCTACTATCAAACTTTTAGACACCACTAGATTTATTCACCGATTTCTTCTAAAAAACCCGCTTGCAACTCACTTTTATAGCTAAAAGGTGGCAGAACAGAAGGACATCATTTATCGTCACCGAAGCGAAACGTACGGCAGGAGAAATAGGAAAATGCAAAACTCATCATCCCATATTCATAGAAGCGTATTCTTAGTTCTAGTCTCTATCATGGTTCATTCGGCAGCCTTTGCCAGAGTCGACGCCGTCTTAGGCCCTTTGAAACTAGAAGATAATCCTAACTTAGTACTTCTTGCGCCAATTTCAGATCACCCCGAAATTATGCTATCAAGACCACAATACGTTATTTCGTATAATAAAGAACGTCGTGCTCCGAATTGGGTGTCGTGGAGACTTCAATTAAGCGATTTAGGTCGCGTGACCCGTTCAAATGATTTTTCCGCTGATGCTGATTTAGATCAGTACTTTTCACAAACGCTTAAAAGCAATGACCAGGCTGTAGTCACAAGCGACTATAGCGGTAGCTGCTTTACCCGCGGCCACCAAGCGCCATCCGGCGACCGCACTGACAGCGTCCCTGACAATCAAACAACTTTTTTCATGAGCAATATGATTCCGCAAACTAGCTACTTAAACAGCGTGATCTGGCAACATCTAGAAGAATACACACGTGACCTTGTTCAAACTGAAAATAAAACTTTATTTATCATCGATGGGCCTATTTACGACCAAGATTACGGATCAATCGGACCTAAAAATGATATCAAAATTCCTTCGAAAAATTTTAAAGTGGTCGTGATTCTTGACGCCAACCAAACGGCCGCCGACATCACCAACAAAACAGAAATGATCGCCGTAATCATGCCCAATATCTTAGAAGACGGACGCCCACCAATCAGAACTCCCGATAACAAGACTTGTTCAGGTTTTCAAATTACTAACAAAAACGTTTCGAAGGATGATTGGAAGCAATACATTACGACTGTTGCCGATATCGAAAAACAATCGGGGATCGAAATTTTTCCGGCATTAAAAAACAAATAGTCTGGACACAGCCAGTAAAATTTTAAATTTCTTTGAAGCTATACTGGCGCTCAATCTTCGCAATACGAACTTCATAACCTGAATACCAGTCGCTTCGACCCTGCGACTGCGCTTGGCGATGTTCAGTATCCGCTTTCCATTTAGAAATATCTTGCAACGTCTTCCAATACGACACAGTAATACCAAGCCCTTCTTCAGACCGTGCCGACTGAATCCCCAAAAAACCGGGAAACGAAGAACCCAATTTTTCCATACGATCTGCCATCTCATCGTAACCATCAGCCTCGGCATTTTTGCGCGAAGTAAAAATCACGGCGTAATAAGGTATTTCTGGTAAAATCATTCGGCAACCTTTGCTAAATAATGCATATCCCAAAATCGACCGCGATGAAACTGCGCCGATTTTAATGTTCCTTCAAAAGTCATCCCGGCCTTTTCCATCACGCGACGACTGCCGATATTTTCTACCTTACATCGGGCTTGAATGCGTTTCAGCCCAAATTCTTTGAAGCAATAATCCATGACAGCAACGGCCGCCTCGGTCATCAAGCCTTGACCCCAATGATTTTCGGCTAACGCGTAAGCTAGTTCCATACTTTTCGAAACTTTTGAGACCACGAAGCAGCCAACAGTTCCGATTAATTTTTCTGGATTTTCTTTCAACGCAATTCCGAATGGTTCGGGCACACCTTTTTTGTAGTAATCAAAAATGTAATCTTGAATATAGCTAAGGCTATCTTCAACAGATTGGTGCGGCTCCCATAAAATATATTCAGAAACCGCGGGATTTTTTGCGTATTCAAAAATAGCTTCGGCGTCGCTTAATTTAACCGGGCGTAATATAAGCCTTTCCGTTTCTAGATAAGGAGGTCGCCAATGAATACTTGGATCGTCTAAGATTTTCGCAATAAAGTATTCATCATTAAGTTCGTTATTAATATTTGCGGCACGTTTTCTTGTACCTTCGATTTTAAATCCGTTTCTTTCGTAAATTTTAATCGCGCGTTCATTTTTTGTACGTACTAAGGCTTCGATGCGTGTTACGCCAATCGATCTGGCATGCGCGTCTTGAATATCCAGTAGTTTTTTTGCAATACCTAAACCCCAGTATTCTTTTAAAACCATCATTCCAAATTCAGCCAAATGCAATGTCCAAGGGTGATCGACAGCCCAGGGTCTAAAGTTCAAATAACCAACAAGTCGGTCTTGATCAAATGCACCAACGTTAACTAGTACTTTATCATCAAGTTGTTTTGTCAGACGAATTGTAACTTCATCAATAGAAGGTAATTTCATGCCAACATATTGCATTGTATGGGTAGACTCTAGCGGAACTTGCTTTCTAAAATTCAAAAAAGTTTCAGCGTCAGATGATAGAATTGTTCTAAAAACAATTTCTTTTCCATTTTTTAATTCAGTTTTTGTAGTCGCAATTAATGCCATAAATCGTATTCCTAATCCTTACAAATAATTTAAAATAGCTTCAACGGTTCGCTCAAAATGGCTAGAAGCTGCGGGCCCTTTTTTGCGGCCCACTCTAGGCCATTTGCATCTATGATGCCTTGCTTAGTAAAAGTTTTTACCCAGTGATAAACTAATGCGGCCCT
>JACMQO010000094.1 GCA_014376935.1 Bdellovibrio sp. | reverse complement strand
TTTTTAAACTCAGCAAATGGTAAATTAAATTTTTTGTCTGCATTCGCCAAATCGATTTCAAGAATTGATTTTAAAGCCTCAAGCTGAATTCTTAAAAGCTTTTTATTCTTTTTTAAATCTTTATACAAACGCCAATAAACATCAGAACTTTTTTGAACTTCAGCTTTAAAAAAATTTTTGTAATAGATGTCTTCGGTGCGCTGTGGATGCCAGGTTTCAATTTTCTCTAACGCCAAAGCTGGGTTCGTTTTTTTAAGCTCAAAAAATTCATTCAATAAAGCGATATCTGCTAAATCCAATTTTTCGACAACTTCGGGCTTTAAAACATTTTTAATTTCTGGAGGCTTTATTTCGATTTTCTTTTTTTTCTTGGCGGCCATCGAAGGCGCGACCAAAAGCATGGAAATTAAAAAGGCAAATGCGGCCTTCGACAATGAATTTTGAGAATGAGAATCTTTTTTTGACACTGTTAAAGCCCTTTGCAATGCGACCTAGTTATGTTAACTCTTTTGAATGGCAAAAGCGAAGAACAAAACTATATTTGTCTGTCAAAGTTGTGGTGCACAAAGACCACGCTGGGAAGGTAGATGTTCGGAATGCGGCGAATGGAATACCATCGTCGAGGAAACTTTCACAGATGGTTCGGGCGGTTTCGGCGGAAAAAGTAATCCGCGCAGCTGGGTGAACACGAGCTCGGCCGGTGCGCAAGTATTGGGTCTAGATAAAAGTCTAAATGAATCCCGCATGGGACGATCATTCACCGGAATTGGCGAATTAGATCGCGTCCTGGGCGGAGGTCTTGCTGAATCTAGTTTTGTGCTACTGGGTGGCGCACCTGGTATCGGAAAAAGTACGCTGCTTTTACAGATGGCCGGCGGCTTAGCAAAAAATGGAAAAAAAGTTCTCTACATTTCTGCCGAAGAAAGTATTAATCAAACCGCTTCGCGCGCTCACCGTTTAGGAATTAAAACTCCGCTGGTTGAAATTGCGTCTGAAAGCAATATGACTTTAATTTTAGATTTAGCCGAAAAATCTAAGCCCGATGTTTTAATTGTCGATTCGGTGCAAACCGTTTTTGTACCCGATGTGACATCGGCTCCGGGTTCGGTTTCGCAAGTGCGCGAAGCCGCCGGGCAACTGATGACTTTCGCTAAAAAAACAAAAACGGCTGTTATGCTGATCGGCCACATCACTAAAGATGGAAACTTAGCCGGACCAAAAGTTTTAGAACATATGGTCGATTGCGTTTTATCTTTTGAAGGCGATGGCAGTTCACATTACCGACTGCTTCGCACTTTAAAAAATCGTTTTGGATCAGCGCTTGAATTAGGTGTTTTTGAGATGTCGGGTTTAGGCTTAAAAGAAGTCATGAACCCTTCTGAATTATTTTTGCAAGAGCGCAGTCAAAATCGCGTTGGGTCTTCGATTTTCTGTTCGCTTGAAGGAACGCGGCCATTGCTTTGCGAAATTCAAGCTTTGTCGTTAAGTTCAAGCACGTCTTTTCCGCGCCGAACTTCGGTCGGAATTGATTTGAACCGAATCCATTTACTAACCGCCGTGCTGGATCGCCACTTAGGTGTTAAACTTTCGTTTAACGATTTATACGTCAACGTGGTTGGTGGATTAAAAATCGACGAACCATCTGTCGATGTCGCCATCGCTGCGGCGATTTTATCAACAGACGCCAATAAACCTTTAGATGCCGACGCCCTATTTCTTGGAGAGATTGGCCTGACCGGAGAAATCCGCGCCATTTCATTTCCAGAAATTCGTATCAAAGAGGCCATGAAGTTAGGTTTCAAGCAATTTTATTTACCAGCATACAACCAGAAACATTTCGAAGATCAAAGCTTACTGCAAAAAAATCATGTTGTGTTTATGAAGTCGATTCAAGATTTAGCGCGAAAGATTTAATTTCGCGTACTTTCATAAGAGTGTCGAACTTTGGCACATCTATTGTAATACTTCCGCCTGTTAAATCAATTTCTGGATGTTGTCGAATATATGGGTCTTCTTAACCCATTCTCTATTTTTCTTAGAAAATTGTTCAATCAGAGAATGAAAAAATGAAACCCCACTTGATGACTTTGTCTCTGTCTTTCTTCGCGGTAGCCTGCATGGTGGCGTGCTCGGGTCAGGTCAGGTCGGAAAAGTATCTGATAGCCCTGAATTGATTGCCAGCATAAACCCAGATGGGTCGTGCACCCAAGAATACATCCGAAGTGACAACGAAATCGTCATCCAGGCTAAATCACTTCAAGACAACTTAGTCCAGAAAATGGCTCCGGAAAATATCGTAAATCAAGCTCAAAACTTAAAATACTCCTGCGCTTGTTTCTTTGCCAAACATAGCAACATCAACTGCAAGGTTGAAACCGACCCTAACAAAGTAAAAATAGCCAGTGCTTCGCAAAAACAAACCTGTGACAAGGCTCGCCAAATCATCGAATCAAATCAAAATCCATACAAAAAATCCGACTTCGATCCAGGACCACTAAAATTCTGGTGTGGTCCATTTAAAAACTGTGCATAATTAACTGCGAGCGCTTTACCGAGCGCTTCAAAATTTTCATAGGAGTTCACAAATGGGTTCAATCACCAAAGAATCATTCAAAGCCGGCGAGTTTATTTTTTTCGAAGGCGACATCGAATCTCATTTTTATATTATCGAATCAGGTGAAGTTTTAATTTTTACCAAAGATGCTCAAGGTGGAAAAATGGAAATCGCCCGCTTCAAATCGGGTGGAACTTTCGGAGAATTTTCTTTGCTCGATACGGGTACGCGGTCGGCATCGGCACAAGCGATTACGGACACGAAAGCCATGAAGATTTCTGGAGAAGGTTACGAATTGATGCTAGCTGATTTACCATTATGGGCGTCTTCGATGTTACGATCTTTTTCTTTACGTCTGAAAAACATGAACACGACTTTGAAAGAAATTAAAACCAATCTTAAAAAGTAAAAGTATTTGAACCTACTTTTTAATTAAGGATAAGAAATTCACAATTTAGAAATAAAAAAGGAGAGCTCTCCTTTTTTATTTAAGTTATAAACCTAAAATCTATTTCGCCGCTAACATGGCTTGTAAAAAAGAATCCCAACCCGTTAATTTACTGAACTCTAAACCTGAGTATCGTGACATATCGCTTGTCGCGAATGTCGGAGCCCAGATTGAAACGCCCGTTGCGCCACTGAACGAATTTGAATTATCTGTCGTTACAACAACTGATTTGATATCAGCCGCCACTTGCGAAAATAATTTTGAATCGTGTTGAATTGCAGGCATCGCATCGATACGTTTTACAAAATCACCGAAGTCTGCATAATCTTCATAATAGAAATTTGTAACATTGCCAACTTCAGTTCTGATCTTCTTCAACGAATCATTACCTAAAGATTTTAAATGTGCCGCTAATGCTTTTGTTGAAGAAATTAACGCATCCATTTTAGATAAGTCCATCGAACTGAACGTCACACTTTGACGACCGTAAACACCGCCGTTATAAGCCGCTAAGTATTCTTTACTTAATAGTGAAGTCACTTCGGCTGGTGTGTACGTTGGGTGAGCCGCCCATTTTTGCATGAACGGAGCGTATGGCCATCCTTGTCCTGGTTCTGTTTCTTGTGAACCCGACATGTAATCAACTGAATCTTTAAATTGCGCCGCCACTTCTGCCATTTGCATTAAACATGCATCAGAACCGTAGATATCAACATTACGGCCGATGATTTGCTTCGCTTCAGCTAAAGCTAAACCCAATTGTTCAGTTGTGATTTTGTTACCCGTGTTATCGTCGTACGAAATATCACGTGAGTGCATTTGTTCATCAAGCGCTAACTTTTTCCAGCCGCTACCGTGATTCCAAACCGCGATGAAATAATGTTTAGCAGGATAAGTTTTTACTCCCCAGCGAATAAATTCGATCAGATTTTTATAATCACCCATATCAACATTATTTAAAGACATCACCGTTGGGCTTGTCACTTTAGATGGGTCTTTTGATTTTTCAACGCGTAAACGACGGTTTACTTTGTCGCCCGTTTTTCCCCATTCAACGACGTAGTTCACTTGATCAGTCGAGCCTGACTTCTCCATATCTTTTAAATTCATATCTCCGTACGAACTTAAATTATTGTGACCGTTTAAAAAGAGTAAGAACGTCCATTCTTTTTCTGCAGCTGGTGATGTAGCGACCTGTAAAGGCTCAGTTGCGTAAACAGATAGACTTAAACCTACGATAACTGCGAAAGATAAAATACTTTTGGTGATGATGGTTTTCATTCGTGTACTTCCTCCATGAAGTACAACCAGTGTTTTGTTTTTCGACACCCGAATGTAGGCCAGTTTCAATTTGGAACCGAATTCTAGCCCAACTGATAGGCAAAGTTTGACTAGACTTTAGCTTTAGAAATTACTTTTTTCCAACGTGAAAGTCGGGCTTCCAGTTGCTTCTTTGACAAGCCTGGAGCGAATTTCGCGTCGATCTTCCAAATATTTTTGATCTCGTTTAAATTTTTCCAGTGACCGCAACCTAGACCCGCCAAATACCCAGCACCGATCGCGGTTGTCTCGATCTGTTTCGGTCGATCCACGCGGGCTGACAAGTAATCGGCTTGAAGCTGCATTAATAAATTATTTTCTGAAGCCTTACCATCAACGCGAACCACTTTTATTTTTTTATTTAAATCTTTTTCCATCGCCTTCAATATGTCGGCATTTTGCAAGGCTAACGCTTCAAGAGTCGCGCGCGCGATGTGCGCCTTCGTTGACCCGCGTGTTAGGCCCGTGATTTCACCGCGCGCGTCAGGGCACCAGTGCGGCGCCCCTAAGCCCGAAAGCGCCGGTACAAATTCAACACCGTCGGTATCAGAAACTTGCTTCGCCAGTGCTTCGACTTCAGAACTTTTTTTAATAATTCCTAAACCATCACACAGCCAAGCTACGGCCGCTCCGCAAATAAAGGCGCCGCCTTCAAGAGCGTACTGGGTCTTTTGGTTTCCGATTTTCCAAGCAACCGTGGTTAACAAACCCGACTTTGAATTTAAAATTTTATCGGCCGAGTTCATCAAAATAAAACTGCCCGTTCCGAATGTGCATTTACTTTCGCCGGCCTGAAAGCACGCCTGGCCAAATAATGCGGCCTGCTGATCGCCCGCGACTCCGGTAATTGGCGTCGTACTAGAAACAAACGCGTGATCTGTCGTGACTCCAAACAAACCAGCCGAAGGCTTAATTTCAGGAAGAGCCGACAACGGAACCTTAAATAGTTTCATTAGCTCAGCATCCCATTTGCAGGTTTTTAAATTCATCAACATCGTGCGCGAAGCATTACTGACATCCGTCGCAAAAATTTTTCCTTTTGATAGCTTCCACATCAAAAATGTATCCATCGTACCAAAACAAAGATCATCGTCTTTCAAGGCTTCTTTGACTTCTTTGACGTTTTCAATCAGCCAACGCATTTTACTGGCCGAAAAATACGGATCTAAAATCAGACCCGTTTTAGATTTAATTTTTTTAGCCCATTTTTTTTTCAAAGATTCACACATCGCCGTCGTTCGGCGGCACTGCCACACAATTGCATTGTGTAGAATTTGGCCGGTCGATTTTCTAAAGGCCACGACGGTTTCACGTTGGTTCGTGATACCAATCGTCATGATATCTTCACGCGTCGCCTTGCTTTGGGTTAAAACTTTTTCGGCGGCCTGCTGAACTGAATTCCAAATTTGGTTGGCGTCATGCTCAACCCAGGCTGGTTTTGGAAAAATTTGCGAAAATTCGACATTGGCCTGCGACACAAGGCTTCCTACGTGATCTAAAAGGACGACACGCGAAGATGTTGTTCCTTGATCAATAGACATGATATATTTTTTCATAACTTATCATGATCAATTTTTTAAAAAAACCCAAAGAAAAAGTATTTAATTTAAGTCACCTTGACGCGGATTCTTTGCTTTATAAAGTGTTCCCCAGATTATTCATGGAGATGATGAAAAAATACTTTCGGCTCGAGATCGAAGGCTTAGAAAATATACCGCAACATGGCCCCATCATCATCTCTCCCAATCATTCGGGCTTTACTGGTTTTGATGCCATGATCTTGGCTTATATTTTACAAGAAAAAACAAAACGTATACCAAGTGTTTTGACCCATCACCTTTGGTTCTTGACCGAAAAAACCGCTTTACCCGCGCAAAAATTGGGTTTCGTCGAAGCCACATTCGAAAACGGCATTTCACTTTTAAAAAAGAATCATATGATTGTTCTGTTTCCCGAGGGCGCTAACGGAAACTTCAAACCGACTTCTAAAAAATACCAGCTGCAAGAATTCAAACGCGGATTTATCCGCATGGCTTTAGAAACCGGAGCGCCGATCATTCCCACGCTAATTATTGGGGCTGAAGAAACGCATATTAATTTGCAGAAGTTAAAGTTTACAAAGTTTTTACGGGGCCTGGTTTTACCACTGCCTTTAAACATCATACCCCTACCCGCTAAGTGGAAAATTATTTTCTACAAGCCCATTCGCTTACCCTTTGGACCCGATAAGGTTTCAGATTCTGAACTTTGCAATGACTTGGCGAGTGAAATTCAAGAATCGATGCAAAAGAAATTAAATAAAGAAATTCGTACCCGCGGCTCGGCTTACGTATAAATTGATTCGCCTGGATTAGGTTTGAAATTTAGGGCGGGCAGTTCGCCGTTTTAAAATCTTTCTGTTTGGCACAATCAGGAACATCATTACCCAGAATTCGAATAATCTTATCCCATTGTTTAACGATAATCCCGCGATTGGCGTCGTCTCCGCGCCCGACCAAACCTTTTGTAATTAAAGTGGCGCAGGCAATGGCGATGACAAGCAATAGAAGATACTCGACTAGGATTTGCCCCTTATTATTAGGAGTCGCTTTTTTTAAATTAGGCGTCCGCAATAACATCACAGTTGTTTTGTTTTTGCAGCCAATTCGCTAGATATTTTTGAACATGTTCAAGCTGGTAAACTAAATCAAGATCTGTGTTCGGTTGAGTTAAACCGATCGCCAGTCCCTCTTCCCAATCTTGCATGTATAATTTTTTTGAAACGTCGACAGAGTCAGCGCTGTTGAACACATTTTGAACGTCTGAAATCTCAGGGTACATCAATAAAAAGACATGCTCTTTAGAAACTAAAGACCACTCTTTCACCTGATTCCAAAGGTCTTGATATTCAGTCTGTAAAAGGTGGTAAACCTTTAGCGCCGAAGATTCGTAGGCTTGCGAAAAATAAATTCGAAACGGACCATCAAATAAAGCGGTGTTAAAAACAGGGCTATAGAATCGAGTCGTCATAAATGAAGAATATGTTGCTGCCATGTACGTAGCCTAGAAAGGCTTCGACCCGTTTAACAAGTAAAATTTAAGAATCTTAAATTACCTAACTCGGCGCGTAGCAGACCAAAATCTAGTTTCTTCTGACGGCCTTTCCACAAATGAAAAGAAAGTGATCTGGGGTCGCTCCAGCCGAGTAAAAGAAGTCGCTGAGGTCTGCATCGGTGCAAATAAAATTAGCTCTTTTACCTAGACTAAAATCTCCTTCATCCTGAAAAATCCCCAAAGCTTTAGCCGCTGACGATGTGTAGGCCGTAAAAACTTCGGGCAAAGTCATCTTCATTTCTAAACGCGCGAGTAATCCCACTAACGACAGATCTTGCGTCGGGCAACTGCCCGGATTGAAATCGGTAGCTAATGCCACCGTCGCACCGGCATCAAGTAATTTGCGCGCCGGCGGGTACGCGCACTTCATATAAAGGTCGGCTGCTGGTAATAACACTGCGACCGTTTTTGATTTTGAAAATTTTTGAATCAGATCGTCAGTTAAATAAATCGAGTGATCGGCAGATTGCGCATTTAACTGTAAAGCTAAATCAACGCCTCCGGATAGCGAAAGTTGATTGGCGTGAATCGTAATCTGAAAACCCATCTGTTTTGCTTTTTTTAAAAACTGCTCGGCCGGGCCTTTTTCAAAAAACTTTTGCTCGATGAAAATATCGACCCGTTCTGCCAATTTTTTTTTCTTTACAACCGGTAAAACCGTTTCAACTAAATAGTCTAGGTATTCGGCATGAGTTTTAAATTCAGGAGGAAGCGCATGCGCGCCCAGAAATGTCGAAACAAAGCGCGGGCCTTTTAGTTTCTTGATCACTTCTAATGATTTGATTTCATTCTTTAAATCTAAGGCGTAGCCCGATTTAATTTCTAACGTCGAAACACCTTGTTTTAAAAACTGATCAACGTGCATCTGCGTTTTCTTAACAAGCTTGGCCGCCGATTCGTCTCTGGTTTTTTTCATGGTTGATAAAATACCACCACCGCGCGCAGCGATCTCAAGGTAACTGACACCCGTATTGCGTAACTCAAATTCTTCGGCGCGCGATCCAGCAAAAACCGAATGCGTGTGACATTCGATAAAAGATGGCAAAACAAGTTTGTTCATAAGATCAAATTCTTTTTGAAACTTTTGTTTTTTAGGAATTTTATTCTGCGCGCCGATCCAAGAAAATCGCCCGTCTTCGACAATGAAAGCCATTTTGTGGTCGCTGGATTTGAAGTCGGATGAAACTAACTTTGCATTTTTAAATAAAGTTTTTGCCATATAGAAATCAGTATTGTCTTTTTAAACATTCAATTCAATCGTGTTTTGCAACGTTGCGCGCTTCTTAGTGTTAAGACTCTAACAGGGCTTAAGTAAAATCAGATAGTTAGCAAAAAACTGTTTTTTCGTATTAAAAGACGACGAATCGATGTCTAAAACACGTCAGGCCATTTAAAAGTTAAAGTACTTTGAATCGGAGCAAACTGTATCAATCTGAGACATGGCTGCTAAGTTGCTTTGATCTATAGTCATGAGAACAAAACTGCTTTCACCACTATTGTTATGTCTTCTAAGCTTAGCCGTGTTTTCAAGTTGTCAGAAAAGTTCTGACAAACCGAATGCAGATAAAAATAGTTTGCTTGATAAGACAGGCGTCGATGGCCAAGCCATTATTCCCGACAACGTTTGTTCTGATCACTTTAAAAAATTAGCTTTAGCCTACAGCGATAATGAAAAGCATATTATTACCTTACGCGAATCGATTAAAAATCGAAAAGATGATTCATCATTAAATAACCAATACAAAAATCGAACTGAACAACAAGTTGAAAATTGCAAAGCGATCGAAGACCGTTTTAAAAAAGAAAGCATTACAGGTTGTTTGAAAAAAGCCGGAACCAAAAACAAATCAAATACAATCTTTGCAAATGATTTTACAAATTTATGTAAAGCGGTCGGACTTCGGGCTAAAATTGCCACCAAAAAAGAGAATCAATACACTCTTTTAAATGCTCATTCGATTGCGAGTTTAAAATTCAGCGAAAGCGCCAAAGAGCTTATTCAACCCGCTAATAAATCGGATATGACCTTTATCGTGAACAAAGAAATTAAATTCGGAAAAGAAAATTTCATGCGTTCGGCTCAAGCCGGAATCCCAACGTGCTACATGACTTCTTACCCCGGCACAACTTTACCTGACGATTTGACCTTTAAATACGTTGCTGACGATAACGATTCAAAACAGTCCACCGAACTTGGATTTGAATTTAGTGGAACACGTTCTTTGATCGCCATTGAAGCCGATTCGATGTATTCGATGCTATGCTTAAATTTAAAATTAAGTCTTGAGAAAGATAAAAAGTCAGTTCTAGAAAAAATATTTGGAGATCAGATTCAAGTCATCGAAAGAAATATGGAACCTAAAAAAGAGAACGAAGCGCCTTCAACTGACATAGCTACCAATAAATTAAATAGTGAAGTGGCTCCGATGACCATAACGCCAGTGTCCGAGATTAACCCGAACAGCAAACCGGCTAAAGAAAATGGCCAGGCCCCACTAATTCCAGCAACATTAAATACCCAGTTGGCTCAAGGTTTAACTACCGTAGGAACAGAAGTTAACAGAGTCGCTGATCACGTTGTTGATAAAGTTAGTAACGAAGCCTCGAAAACTTTAGAACACGCCGAAGCGGTCGGAACGGCTTTAGTTGAAAAAACAAAGATTGCCGCCAAAGAAGTGGCGCAGCAAGCAATCATAGATGCAAAAAAACAAGCCGTTGAAGGAATCAAAGATTTAATTAAAGCCCCGTTTATCGCAGTCGGATCAGCTTTAGTTGAAACCGGCAAAGCCATCTTGCATCCTATTAACACCTACCATAAAGTTTCAGCGTGGCTCAATTCAACATTCAGTTCAGATGATGAAAAACCAAAACAAGCCGAAGTGAAAAAATAAACAAACTAGAGCTTTCACTCGAAATCGAGATCAAAATGAAAGCTCAATGCTATTCTTCTAAATAGTATTTTTTGATGACTTTCAAATCGCCGTCCAACTCATAGACCAACGGCACGCCGGTCGGCACATTGACTTCCATAATTTCAGCTGGACTCATGTTTTCTAAATATTGAATCAAAGAGCGAATTGAATTGCCATGGGCCGCAATCAGAACTTTTTTACCCGCTAAAATATCTTTAGAAATTTTTTGATTCCATAACGGCAGAACCCTTGCCACAGTGTCTTTCAAAGATTCGCCACTTGGAATATCTTTGCGATCAACATCAGCATAACGCGGATCATGACTTGGATGCTCTGGATCTGACGACGGCATTAACGGAGGCGGCGTATCATAACTGCGTCTCCAAATCTTCACTTGTTCGTCACCGTGTTTCGCAGCGGTTTCGGCTTTGTTCAAACCTTGAAGAGCACCGTAATGTCTTTCATTCAAGCGCCACTCTTTCGTAACCGGAATCCAAACCAAATTCATAACGTCTAAAATATGATTTAATGTTTTAATCGCACGAGTTAAGCGGCTTGTGTAAGCAACATCAAATTGAAAACCTTTCTCAGCTAAAAGCTTGCCCGCTTTTTGCGCTTCACTAATACCTTTGGCTGCTAGATCTACGTCTTTCCAACCCGTGAAACGGTTCTGTGCATTCCATTCCGATTCGCCGTGCCGAACCACAACCAATTTATACGTCGAGTTTTTCATATTCGTTCCCCTGGTTTTTTAATTCATCTTACAACAAAGTTGTGAGACTATTATCGACGAAATCAAACCCGAGGTCAAAACACAATGAATCACTTAAATCTAGATTATTTAGAGTCTCTTTACGCGCAATTCAAAGCTTCGCCTGAATCGGTCAGCATTGAATGGAAAAATTTTTTTGAAGGCGTTGAATTTGCCAAAGATGGCGCATTCGGTTTGTCTGAAAAAGAATTAGATGTGTATCACTTGATCACGGCGTACAGAAATTACGGTCACTTTGAAGCTGATCTTGATCCATTAACAAATACTCCGGTTCCGAGCGATCAATTGCGTTTGAAAAAATTTGGTCTAGATGAAAAAGATTTGGATAAAACATTTCAAATCGGATCTATCATCGGTAAAAAAGATGCAACCCTTAAAGAAATCATCGCGCACTTAAGAAAAGTTTATTGCGGTAAATTAACAATTCAAGTGGCCGAAGCTTTGCCAGAGATTCGTAACTGGTTCATCAAAGAGTTTGAACAAAATCCGACGGGTTTTAAATTATCAGCTGATCAGAAAAAAGAAATTTTAAAATCATTATCAAATACTGAAGGCTTAGAAAAATTCATCAATACCCGTTACGTTGGCACAAAACGTTTTTCGGTTGAAGGTGGCGATGCTTTACTTCCGATGTTAGATTACTTAGTGAATAAAGGGTCTTCGTTGAAAGTAGAAGAAGTTGTATTAGGTATGGCCCATCGTGGTCGTATCAATGTGCTAGCTAACTTCATGGGTAAAGATGTCGGACAAATGTTTGCTGACTTCAATGGGCCGACTGAATTAGAAACTCCGCTTGAAGATTTCGATGGCGACGTTAAGTATCACTTAGGCTATACAAAAATTAAGAAAACTCCGACAGGCGAAGTCGAAGCTCACTTGGCGTTTAACCCGTCTCACTTAGAAGCTGTTAATCCGGTTGTTCTGGGTATGGCGCGCGCTTCACAACGTCGTAGATCAGACACCGAACTTCGCAAGAAAGTTGTTCCGGTTTTAGTTCATGGCGATGCGGCTTTTGCGGGTCAAGGTTTAGGTCTTGAAACATTCCAGATGTCACAAGTTAAAGGTTACACGGTGGGTGGAACAATTCACTTTGTCGTCGACAATCAAGTTGGTTTTACAACAAGCCCTGAAAATGGAAGATCATCTCATTATTCTTCAGACACCGCGAAAATTTTAGCGACGCCCGTAATTCACTGTAACGGCGACGACGTTGAAGCATGTATTCGCGCTGTAGATATTGCGGTTCGCTACCGTCAAGAGTACGGAAGCGATATCGTCGTCAATATGCTTTGTTACCGTCGTTACGGTCACAATGAAGGTGACGAACCCGCGTACACGCAACCATTGATGTACGATATTATTCGCAAGCACCCAACATTACGTGAAATTTATTCGAAAGCCTTAGTTCAATCAAACGTTGTTGATCAGGCAACGGCCGACGGCTTATTAGCCGGCCGTATGGACGAACTTCAAAAAATTTATGAAACAGCAAAAGCGACTCCGCCGAAAGTCAAAACTTTCAAATTCGAAGGCGCTTGGAAGGGTTTGAAAAAAGCTACGCAAGCCGATATCGAAAAAGAAACGAATACAAAAGTGGCTTTAGCGGAACTAAAAGAAGTCGGAAAAGTGATCTCTGAAATTCCGGCTGGTTTTAATATTCATCCGAAACTAGTTAAACTTTTAGAAACTAGAAAAGCAATGGCCGCAGGTACCGAAGCGATCGACTGGGGTATGGGCGAACTTTTAGCTTACGGGACGTTAGTTAGCGAAAACACATCTGTTCGCTTAAGTGGTCAAGATTGCGTGCGTGGAACGTTTACTCACCGTCATTCGGCTTTCTACGACACAAAAACTGGTGAAGCTTTCTTTGCTTTAAAAAAATATGACACAGATACAAATTATTTCTGCGTTTATGATTCTATTTTATCTGAATACGGCGTTATGGGTTTTGAATACGGTAATTCAATCACAGACCCAAGTTTCTTAACAATGTGGGAAGCGCAATTCGGTGATTTCTGTAACGGAGCCCAAATCATCATCGATCAGTTCATTGCCGCTGGTGAATCGAAATGGCAACAGATGAGTGGCTTAGTTCTTCTATTACCACATGGTTATGAAGGCCAAGGCCCTGAGCATTCGTCGGCCCGTTTAGAGCGTTTCTTACAATTATCAGCGCAAAATAATATTCAAGTTGCTAACTTAACGACTCCGGCGCAAATCTTCCATGCGTTACGTCGTCAAATGAAACGCGATTTTAGAAAACCTTTAATTATCATGTCGCCAAAATCGTTACTACGTCATCCACGCGCGACCAGCACGTTAGAAGATTTAGCTAACGGCACTTTCCAAGAAGTGATCGCGGACGGATTTATTTCTGACCCTAAAAAGGTTGAAAAAATCGTTCTAGTTTCTGGAAAACTTTATTACGAGCTTTTAGAAGAGCGTGAAAAATCACGTGATCTAACAACGGCAATTGTTCGTTTAGAACAAATCAGCCCGTTCCCGGCTTGGAAGATGAAAGAAATTTTTGCGATGTATTCGAACGCGAAGAAATTGGTTTGGGCTCAAGAAGAACCAAAAAATATGGGTTCTTACCAATTCGTTTACTTCCGCTTAGCCGAGATGTTGCAACAATTGAATTTAAAAATGACATTCAACTACGTCGGACGTACGGAAAGATCATCGCCAGCAACGGGATCGATTTACCGTCACCGCGCAGAACAAGCGAAATTAATCGCGGATGTTTTTAAAGTTTAGTTCTATTTTAATTAGTTATTTGGATTTATAAATTTTATAGGAAAGGTTTCCACCATGAAAGTAGATGTTAAAGTTCCGTCCGTCGGTGAATCAATCACTGAAGCCATCATCGGTAGCTGGACAAAAAAATCAGGCGATTACGTAAAAATGAATGACGTGTTAATGCTTCTTGAAACAGACAAAGCGTCTGTTGAAGTTGTGGCCGAGCAATCGGGTACATTAACAATCGCGGCGCAAGCAGGGGCAACGGTTTTAATCGGCGCGACTGTGGCAACAATTGATACGGACGGTAAAGCAACGGCCGGAGCAGCAGCTCCAGCGGCTGATGCAAAACCCGCAGCAGCGGCACCGACTCCAGCAGCACAAGCCTCGGCGGCTCCAGCAGTTGGTGGTGATCGCAAAACGCATCCAGAACTTGCGGCGCATTTATCGCCAGCCACTCAAAGAGTCGTCACTGAAACCGGAATTAATCCGGCATCAGTTTCTGGAACAGGACTTGGTGGTCGTTTAACGAAATCAGATGTATTAAATGCTCCGGCAACTTCGGCGGCTCCGGCTGAAACAAAAAAACCAGCGGCTCCGTTTGTAACACCAACTGTTTCTGGTCCTTCGAAACAAGGCGATATTAAACGCGTTCCAATGACTGGTATTCGTAAAAAAATTGCAGAGCGTTTAGTTCAAGCGCAGCACAACGCAGCGATCTTAACAACGTTCAATGAAATCGACATGACAAAAGTGATCGAGATTCGCGCCAAGTATAAAGATAAATTCAAAGAAAAATACGGTGTGAATTTAGGTTTCAACGGATTTTTCGTTAAAGCTGCGATCGAAGCTTTAAAAGCATTTCCAGCCGTTAATGCTTGGGTATCTGGCGATGAAATTGAATATCATAACTACTACAACATCGGCATGGCCGTATCGACTGAACGTGGTTTGATGGTTCCGGTTATCAAAGACGCTGATAATTTATCAGTGGCTGGTATTGAATTAGCAATCCGCGATTTAGCATTAAAAGGCCGTGATGGAAAAATCACTCCAGATAATTTAATGGGCGGAACGTTCTCGATCACCAATGGTGGTGTGTTTGGTTCATTGTTATCAACGCCCATTTTAAATGCGCCACAAAGTGCGATTCTTGGACTTCATAAAGTTGAAGAACGTGCAGTTGTGATTAATGGTAAAATCGAAATTCGTTCGATGATGTACGCAGCTCTTTCTTACGACCACCGTATGATCGATGGCAAAGAAGCTGTTAGCTTCTTAGTTAAGATCAAAGAGGGCGTTGAAGACCCTGAAAGATTATTAATCGAAGTTTAAGTTTAACTTTTTACTTAGAAGGCAGGAGCCCCCGCCTTCTTTTTTTTCGCGGAGTTAATATGGAAGTATTTGATTTTGTTATGATTGGTTCTGGTCCCGGTGGCTACGTCGGCGCCATTCGCGCAGCGCAGTTAGGTTTAAAAACGGCCGTTATCGAAAAAGATAAAACTTTTGGTGGCACTTGCCTTAACGTCGGCTGTATTCCATCTAAAGCTTTATTACAAAGTTCTGAATTGTTTCACGAAGCGTCTCATGATTTTGTTAATCACGGAATCAAGTTAGATAAAGTCACTTTAGATTTACCGACGATGATGGCTCGCAAAGACAAAGTCGTTAAAGATTTAACGGGCGGAGTCGAATTTTTATTTAAAAAAAATAAAATCACTTCATTTAAAGGTTACGGAAAAATTTTAACGGCCAACACCATTGAAATTACGGCCGCTGATGGCACCAAAACAGTTATTGAAGCCAAGAATATCATCATCGCGACGGGCTCTGTTCCGGTCGAGCTTCCATTCCTAATTTTTGACGAGAAAAAAATTGTATCTTCAACCGGTGCATTAGCTTTAGATTATGTTCCTAAAGAATTGTTAGTGGTTGGCGGTGGCGTGATCGGTTTAGAGATGACTTCGGTTTGGGCGCGCTTGGGTTCAAAAGTAACGGTTATTGAATACGCCGATAAAATTTGTCCGCTGATCGACCAAGATTGTATGAACGTTTTAGTTCGTTCGATGAAAAAATTAGGAGTCGAATTTATTACCTCAGCTAAAGTCACGGGATCACGCTCTGTCGGTGGTCGTGTTGAACTTGATTTTGAAAATATGGTCGATGGTGGTAAAAAATCATCGCTTCAAGGCGACGTCGTTTTAGTCTCTGCCGGACGTAAACCGTTTACAGAAGGTCTAGGATTGGAAACTGTTGGTGTTCAACTTGATGAACGCGGTCGCGTGAAAACAAATGGACACTTTCAAACGAATGTTCCAAATATTTTTGCAATTGGCGATGTGATCGTCGGACCGATGCTAGCGCACAAAGCTGAAGATGAAGGTGTTGCCGTTGCCGAAATGATCGGTACGGGTCATGGCCACGTGAATTACGCGACTGTTCCTTCGGTTATATACACGCACCCTGAAGTTTCTTGCGTAGGCCTAACCGAAGCACAAGCCAAAGAGCAAGGGATCGAAACTGCTACTGGTAAATTCTTCTTTGCGGCCAACGGACGCGCAAAGGCTTCGGGAAATACAGAAGGCTTTGTTAAAATCGTTACCGATAAACGCACCGACCGCATTATTGGTGGTCATATCGTTGGCGCAAGTTCATCAGAGCTTTTAGGCGAAATCATCGTCGCGATGGAATTCGGTGGATCAAGCGAAGATTTAGCAAGAAGCTTCCATTCACATCCAACGTTATCTGAAGTCATTCGCGAAGCGGCGCTGAACGTTGATAAGCGGGCTCGCCAGGGTTAAATGGCAGCAATTCTACGGACTGGATTTTTTGCATCAATTCATTTAAAAATAAAAAAAGCCTTAAATTTATTTAAGGCTTTTTTTATTCATTGATAATAAAGTCTGAACTTTCTGATTACTTATTTCTATTTTTTAAAATTTAAAAATTTATCTGACGAACAATAGTCTGGCGAAACGCCGCCCTGCTTGAACGTATCCCGAATCATTTTATTTTTCTCGGCCAAAGCTGATAAATAGCCCGGAAATCCGTAGATCGCAAAACGGCCCGCAGAATCACCCTTGTAAGCATTTAAGCGTAACGCGATAAATTCAGGAAACGTCTTTTGGTAGGCAGATCCCCACATAGCTGGTAACTGTTTTCTTTTCTTGAGCTTGTCGGCTTTTTTGTCGGCCGCATCTTTTGGACTAATTGACGACGACATCAAGTAACTGCGCGCCTCATCCACCGCGCTGATTGTCGAAACAAAATCAAAATCAGATAAGCTTAAATTGTATTTTTTAGTTTTATTTCTAGCATTGGCCGCTAACCGTTGATCTAAATAGGCGTTAAACACGTTCACCGCAGATCCGATTCCAGAATTATAGCCGACTAACGTTAACATTTTTTGAAACGCAAAAAGATCGGCATCTTTTAAACCCAGTTGGGCCAATTTATTTGGAATATCATATTCTTTAAATTTACCCGCGACTTGATCCGTATTTGATCCGGTGAACGGAATTCTTTTATCGCCATCTGCGATGACTTCCTCACCCGCCTCAAACGTTACGCCTGAAACGTATTTCATATTATACCGAGTTAATATACCGACGTACAAAATATTACGTAACGGATTTTCAGCAGGCCATAATAAATTACATCTTGAACTTGAATCTGATTTTGCGGGAACCAAGAAGAATTTATTTTTGATAATACGCGCGCAAGCCCCGTCTGGTTTAGCGGCCGCCGCTTTAGTAATTTCTTCGATGTATTTTGGATAAATTGAATTCACTTGGTCGATGGCCGGTTTCGTTAATTGACCGATACCACCATCCATACCCCCACCCAAGGCGTTGATATAGAATCCTGATTCATTATAAATTTTAGGAAGTAAATCTTTAGGTTCAATTTTCAAACATGTCATCACATCCGTAAATGCATTGTACGTGGCATTCACAAGATTTTTAGATACGCAAGGCACCGGGTTTTTCGTGCGTTGTGATCCTGCTAAGGCTGGGCCACCGCTGGAACCGCGCGGACACTTTGCAAATGTTTGCGAACTTCTAGATTTATAAGAGATAGCAGCCTGTTTCGAAGTAATTTCTGGAAAGCTATTCATGACAAAAGCGATACATTTTCTTGGAAGTTTTTTTGACTCTTGAGCGCGCTCTGATGTCCAATCAGTTAAACGTGGGTTTCCGACCAAGCCCTTTTCGATGTAATTTCTAGTATCACCACACTGTTTAGGATCTTCGGGAGTGACTAAATAATTCAGATCTTCTTCAGAAACATTTTCAAAATTAAAGCGTTTTTTCTCGAGGTATTTTTGCAAATCATTACGATCCACATCTAGTGTTCCTTCAGTCAGCTTTTGGTAGTCTTCAATTTCTTCTGGAGTGACTTCGTAAGAATCTGCTAGCGTTAATTTTTCGTTAGCAGTTTCGAGCTTTTTCATCTCGTCATAAAATATCTCATCTTCAGCTGCGGTCGAAGGTAACGGCACACCACCCATGACTTCATCTTCACTGACAAATGGAACAATATTTTTATTTTTGGCGAATGAACTGGCCGAGTACTGCTGAACATCTGTTTCAGATGGGCTATTAAAAGAGAAACTCCAAGCTCCTAATCCAGCAAAAAACCAGAATAGAAAATAACTTGGATGGGCAAACCAATTAGAGCGTTTGTTTTTCATCAGCGAACTCCTCGACACAATTATATCGGTTCGCATGTTCCAAAATTCGACTAGACCTTCGTTGGGATTCTGTTATGTAACGGTAAAGGCACTTGAGAACAGCGTGCCGTTTTAAGACAGATTCTATTTTAATTCAAACTTTCGAAAACGATTAAAGAAAAGCTGAAACGCTTTCAATCACTGAATTAACGTGCAAAGGCTTAAGAATAATTCCTTGGGGCTGCATCATGTTCTTACTCATGTCGATGTCGTCGTCTCCAGTCATGACAACGACGGGGATCGTTCTAAGTCTTAAATTTTGATTTTGTTTCTGACGAAATTCGTAGCCATCCATAATCGGCATCATGGCATCTAACAAAATAAGATCCGGCAACCGAGATAATTCGTTTAATAACGACAGCGCTTCTTCACCGTTACAGGTACATTGAACGTCGAACCCTTTTGCCTCAAGCAAAATCATTAGGAGTTCTCGATTGTCCGGCGAATCGTCGATAACAAAAATAAATTTCTTAGAATTATTTCTCATACGTTAAATAGATATCAGTTTGGCTTAAGTAATGCACCATCAGTTATTAGTATCATCACGGAGAACACATGTTATATGACTTTTTAGAAACTCATCGTTCAGAAATCTTAGCATTGGCTGAAGAAAAAACCTTAAAGCTAGCAGGGCAGTTGCCATCGTCAGCCGAGCTTCGACAAGGCCTTCCCATTTTTTACGAATACTTGATCAGCTATCTAAAAAGCCCCAATATCAGCATCTGTGGCGACAAAATCGTCAGCGGTGCCGCCGAACATGGTCGAGAACTACTCCGTTTAAATTACACACTGTCGCATGTTGTTCACTCTTACGGTGCCATGTGCCAGGCCGTCACTGAACTGGCACAACGAAGAAAAATGCAAATTTCAGCTCATGAATTTAATGATCTGAATCTATGTCTTGATATCGCCATCGCATCGGCCGTCTCTGAATTTCAATACCATAGCGTGCAAGCCAGCGAAGATCGCGAAGTTCAACATCTTGGTTTTTTAGTTCACGAATTGAGGAATGCCTTATCCAGCGCGACGATTGCGCATGAAATGATTAAGCAAGGCTTAGTTGGTACCAGCGGCAGTACGTCACGTGTGTTAGGAGACAACTTAACTCGTATGCGTCACCTTATTGATCGTTCTTTGTCTGAAGTACGAATGCGCGCTGATCCCGAAGTGCACATCGAAACTTTTCAACTTTATGCTTTAGTTGATCAAATTTTATTGACAGCACGAAGCGAAGCGAACGCTAAAAATCAAATCTTGAAAAATGAAATTAAACCCGAGATTGAACTATCAACTGACCGACAACTTTTATTATCAACCATAGCGAACTTAGTTCAGAACGCGCTGAAATATTCAAAAGTCGGCGGGCATATTTACGTGCGTGCAGGAATTTCAAATAAAAATGTCATTATTGAAATCGAAGATGAATGTGGCGGTCTTAAACCAGATGCGCAGAAAAATTTATTCAAACCTTTTAGTTCAAGTGGATTCGATCAAAGCGGACTTGGCCTAGGATTAACAATTGTTCAAAGAGCCGTTTCGTTGATGCAGGGAAAAGTTAACGTACACAATAATCCGGGATCAGGTTGCGCATTTACGGTCGAAATACCAAAAGTACTTGTGCCGATTCCGCTAAATAAAGCCCTGGGCGGAGAAGATTCAGCCCACCCAGGCTCGTTAAGAAAATCAGATACGTAATTATATATTTATAACCAACAGCTTTTCACACCGCGCTCTTGCGCGGTTTCTTTGGCTAATTCGTAACCTGCATCAAGATGTCTAAACACACCCATCGCAGGATCTGCCGTTAATACCCTTTGTAAACGACGATCTGCCGCTTCTGTTCCGTCGGCCACGATCACTTGACCGCTGTGCTGAGAATATCCCATACCAACACCACCCCCATGATGAAGTGAAACCCACGTCGAACCACTGGCAACACAAGCCATCGCATTTAATAATGGCCAATCGCTAACTGCATCTGAACCGTCTTTCATGGCCTCGGTTTCGCGATTTGGGCTAGCCACTGATCCACAATCTAAATGATCACGACCAATCACGATCGGCGCTTTTACCTTTCCTTCGCGAACTAGTTTATTAAATAAAAGACCCGCTTTCGCGCGCTCTCCGTATTCAAGCCAGCAGATTCGTGCGGGTAAACCTTGAAATTGAATTCTTTGTTCGGCCATATCTAACCAGCGCAGTAAATCTTTTTTGTGTGGAAATAATTCTCGTAAAGCATCATCAGTAACTTGAATGTCATGAGGATCACCCGACAAGGCCACCCATCTAAATGGACCACTGCCTTTACAAAACAACGGACGAATATACGCTGGAACAAATCCAGGAAAATCAAAAGCGTTTTCAACACCCGCCTCTTGCGCGCGCGCACGAATGTTATTGCCGTAATCGAAAGTTACCACTTTACGTTTTTGCATCTCTAGCATTCCGCGCACGTGTTTTGCCATTGATTGATAAGCGGCTGATAAATACTCTTTTTGATTTTCTTTTCTAAAGACTGCGGCTTGCTCGACCGTATAGCCCTCTGGAATGTAGCCCACCAAGGGATCATGTGCTGAAGTTTGATCCGTTAATAGATCTGGTAAAAAACCTTTTTCTAACATTTGGTGAATGACCGTTGCCATATTACCTTGAAGCGCAACTGATTTGGCTTCTTTGTTTTTTGCATATTTACGAACTAAAGCAATCGCTTCATCTAAATCTGTCACTGCCTCATCAACGTATTTAGTTTTTAATCGCTTCTCGATACTAACCGGATCAACTTCAACCGCTAATACCGTAGCACCCGCAAAAACACCCGCTAAAGGCTGGGCTCCACCCATACCACCAAGACCTGCAGTTAAAATAATTCGTCCAGAAAGATCGCCACCGAAATGTTGACGACCAGCTTCGACGAAAGTTTCGTACGTGCCTTGAACAATTCCTTGCGTGCCGATGTAGATCCAAGATCCCGCCGTCATTTGGCCGTACATCATTAAACCTTTTTTATCTAATTCGTGAAAAACTTCCCATGTCGCCCACTTCGGAACTAAATTAGAATTGGCTAGTAGCACCCGCGGAGCATCTTCGTGCGTTTTTAAAACGCCGATGGGCTTTCCGGATTGAATTAATAGTGTTTCGTCATTTTCTAAAACTTTTAAGGCTTCTAGAATTCTATCGTAAGACTCCCAGTTTCTAGCGGCTTTTCCGATACCACCATAAACGACAAGTTCATCGGGGTTTTCAGCCACCGCGCCATCTAAATTATTTTGTAACATGCGGTAAGCCGCTTCTTGAAGCCAGCCCTTGCAGTTTAATTTTGTTCCGGTCGGAGCCTTAATATTTCGGTGCTGAATATCTTTTTGCATATAAATTCCTTATTTTAAAAAATTAAACTTCTAAAGGCCCGACTTTATTCGTAACGGCTTTAATTAGTTCGCGGCTACTGATCATCTGACAAATATGGGTGATGTCTTTTGAAAAAATTCGATCTTCTTTTGCAAACGGAACTTGGGTACGAATCAAATCAAAAGCAACTTTGGCACCAGCCGTTGGCTTTAAGGGCGCAATTAAGTCTAACGCCTGACACGCTGATAGTAATTCCATCGCGATCACATTCTGCGCGTTATTGACGATGCTTTGAAATTTTCTAGCGGCAATCGATCCCATTGAAACATGATCTTCTTTTTCTGCCGACGTCGGAATTGAATCACAACTTGCCGGATGGGCTAATATTTTATTTTCACTGACAAGGCTGGCCGCAGCCACCTGCACGATCATGTGCCCCGAATTCAATCCGCCATTAGGTGTTAAGAACGGGGCTAACTCGCTCATTTGAGTCGATATCATTTTTGCAATTCGTTCATGAGAAATACTAGCCAATGAAGCCATCGCGATACCCGCAAAATCTAAAGCGTGCGCCACTGGCATCCCATGAAAATTACCGCACGATAAAACTTTATTATCATCAGCAAAAACTAATGGGTTATCTGTACTTGAATTACTTTCAGTTTCTAAAATTTTCTGAACGTAGTTTAAGGTCATTTTCACCGAACCATGCACCGCCGGCATACAACGTAACGAATACGCATCTTGCACGCGGTGATCATCCGTCAAATGGCTTTCACCAATTTCAGATGTGGCTCCCATTAATTTTAATAAATTTCTTGCGGTCGGGGCTTCACCTGCATGAGGCCTAGCCGCTGCGATCAAAGGATCAAACGGTTTTCTTGAACCGCGTAACGCTTCTAATGTCATGGCACCCGAAAGATCTGCTAGCCACATTAAATCGCGCGCCTGGTGTAAGGCCATAAGACCTACCGCCGTCATCACTTGGCAGCCGTTAATTAATGACAAACCCTCTTTGGCTTTTAATTGCAAAGGTTGAATATTTTTAGTTTTTAAAACATCAGAAACTTCTAAAATTTCTTTTCCGTCCGTCGACCAGACTTGACCTTCACCGATTAAAGTTAAAGCTAAATGCGATAGCGGAGCCAAATCGCCCGAAGCGCCAACGCTACCTTGTTCGGGAATAACCGGAATCAAATCGTTATTTAAAAATTCTAAAATTTTTGAAACCACTTCAACACGCACACCGCTATGCCCGCGCGCGATCGTGTTCGCACGTAAGATCATCATGCCTTTTGATTGGCTTTTCGAAAAAGGCTGACCAATACCCACACAATGAGAACGTATTAGATTTCTTTGTAGCTGTTCAATTTCTGAATCAGAAATTCGAACCGACGAAAACGCACCGAAGCCGGTATTCACGCCGTACATCACTTCGCCCGTGGCAATGCGCGAATCAATATAATCGCGCGACTTTTTCATTTCGGCCGCAGCCGCTGAAGAAAGTTCAAATTTTGTATTCGCATTCGTTACCGCTTCGAAAAAAGCGTTAAGCTCAATAGAATGACCATCGATTTTGTATGTGGAATGAGTAGATTGATTCATGCTGGAAAGCCTACTGAAAGCCGCGCCGCTCTTCAACAAGAAGGCACTTACGCACCCAGAAAAAAGACGGTTTTTAACGTTTTCTGCTTATTTTAAAAGCTTAAAATTTGATACATCCCCTTTACCCGATAAAACCAGATTCATTCTATGCTTACCGAATGACAAAATATATTTTTTTATCGGCGGTTTTGCTTTGCGTTTCGGGGTGCTCAACTCTATTCGCTCAGATTACCGTACACAGAATATGTCGAACATGAAAAGGTACAACGCTTCTACAATTTTGACCGAACGGTTCAAGACTTTGTTCATAGCGAAAATATGCCGTCGATTCAGCTTTACCCGCAACCGGCTATCAATACCAAACCAGAAGCCTTTTGGTTGACGCAAATCTCAAGCGATTACACTTTAGAATTTAAAAAATCTGACGTAACCGATTTTAAAACCGCGTTTTGCAATACCTTGTCTGAAAGCATGGCCACCAAAACGCTGACCGACAAAAGTTTACTTTGCTTACGCGAAACTTTAAATGCGGCGCCAGATGTCGTGACCAGTCACTTTCAGAGTAAATTTGGCTGAATTTCATTCTTCACTAGATCAATCAGCCATTTTGCGTCTTCAAAGGCTACATCATGCCCTGCTGTAGGATGCGTGACCAGCTTACATTTCCAAACCGACTGAATATCAAGGCTACACGACGGGTTTACGAATCGATCGTTAGCGCCATTAATAAGAACAACGGGCGTTTTCATAACTTTTGGAAAAAAGTATTTTGAAGCAGCAAACAATTGCCGCATTACGTTTTCTTTCGTGATCGGATATTTTTTTGTGAAGGCAATATTTGATTTATAATCTTCGCCAAACTGCGTACGGATCTGATCTTCAGAAAGGCTTGTCGTTATTTTTAACGAATTCATTTCTAAATTTTCAATCGTATTTTTAAATACCTGTTTCGCCGTATTCAAAAAAACCGGAATCGAAATCCGTTTCCAAGGTTTTGAGAAATTAGAGGCACTGGTGTTGATTAAGAATATTTTTGTGAAAAAATCTTCGAACTGATTAGCCCATTCAATCATGACCATTCCACCCAATGAAAGGCCGATCCCGTAGACGGGGCCGTTGGTTTCAAAGAAAGCGCTCATTTTTAATTGGTTTTCTAAAAAAGAAACATACTGGCTGATTTTTAAAGGAGACATTTCACCATTTAAAATACCATTACCGGGCAAATCGATGAAATAAATTTCATCGTGCGGAAAAGCGTCACGCATTTTTTGTTGAAATGAACCCCAGTGGCCGTAGCCACGACCAAGCCCGCGTAGAACAATCCATTTTATTTTTTCTACTTGTACCACGTTTGTAGTCCTTTTTTGTAATACGCTTCGAAATCTGTTTTTTTATATTCATCGGTACGCATGAATATTAAAAACCGAGTCAAAAAATCAACGAATAATTGATGCCGTCTAAAAATACGTTTCATACGATGCTGCTTGATGGGGTTATACAATCCTTGCATATTAAAAATCTGCATCGGATTTTTTTTAACCCAAAGCCATGATCCTAACTCTAAAGTTAAAGGTAAAAAAGACGAGCTTTGAATTTTATCATGCAGCAAATGATCCCACAGATCCCCATGCGTGCAATAGACCTTCGATTGCGGCTCAATTTTATAAATATGATCGGGATAAATTTTTTCAAAAAAATCGGTCATAATTTGCATCATGTCTAATCGCGGAAACGGCTTCTTCGTAAAGGCCCACGGAAACCAAATCTGATCTTTAAGACCAAAACCAGAATGAATATCTAAAGAGATCAAAGACTTTGACGTTTTCATTTCAGCCATCACCGCATCGACTAAGAATTGTGATTCTTTTTGCATAACTTCAGACTGAAGACCTTGAAACCAAGGTAAACGCTTCGTCTTACGATGACCACCGATCAGGTACGGCACCTTATCAACGGCCACAACCGGCGAGTTTCTCATCAAGTCTACCCCATTGCCATTTGATCTGGTGTGTTCAAATACGCCAACGGGATTAATGATCGGCAAGAATACGATTCTTAACTGCTCAAGTTGTTTTTGTAAAATGGGGTCCCACTGCGACAATTCAAAATATTTTTCTAATAAAGCAATACACAGCTGACTGCCAATACGCTCAAGACCGTGAACACCACCCACTAAGACCAAAGTGGATGCGTCTGGTTTTTTATTACCGCACGTGATTTTCCACAACGGGAAATGATCATTTTTATAATCAACAAATGTCGACGCTTCAAAGCTCCACAGATGCTTCTGCGGGCTTTCTAAGTTACGCCGTTGTAAACTCTCGATACTTCTAAATTCATCTAACATATAGACGGACAGTTTGCGCTTAATTTAATAAAAAAACAAAAGACTTTTTAGACCCAGTCTTCATGGTCTATTCGCGAAAAAGTCTTATACTTTTAATTTCTTTTCCATCTGAGCCGATAGGTTTTCGGCACGCATGACCGTCAAAAAATCAACGCATGACATTTCGGTATCCCAAGCGGGCTCTCCGGCGACTTTTGCGCCATATTTTAAATAAGATTTTAGAAGTGAAGGTACTAAGCTTTGGGCTTCGCTAACTTGATCTGCCGTAAGTTCTGATTGGTAGTGTTCAAGGTATTCTTCTAGTAAAGGCACTTTAAAGGTGTAGAGCGGATTCGTCTTATATGACGTATCAATCATCTCGTTATTCTCGAAGTACTTTAAAACTAAAGCCGCTTGTCTAGAGTTTATTTTCTTAATACTTGAACAACCAAATAAAATATCAGCGTCAACATTTTTCATATACGTATAAATACCGCGCCACAAAAGACTAATGACCGTACCTTTGCGGTGTTCATGATCTATACAGGCTCGACCTAGTTCAACGCAGTTTTTCCCGCTACCCACAATTTTTTCTAGATTAAATTCGGTCGAAGAGTAGAAATCCTTTACCCGCGATGAATTATTCATGCGGTAAGTTCCGACAATTTTTTTTGTCGTTTTTTCGACGATAATTAAATGATCACATAAAGCATCAAATTGATCGATATCGTAAAGACGGCCTTGGTGTCTGAAAGCCGAATCAAAAAAAACTTGGTGTCTTAAGGTGAAGGCCGCTTTGAGCTCTTCAACTGTTTGAGCCGTTTTTAACAAGTAAGATCCAATTTCAATTTCGAAGAAAAATTTCGGATTGAACTTATGCATTTCATAACTACGAAATTTCATATTCTGTTGAATATCAGTAAGAAAGGTTAGCATAAATTTCCTCCTTGAAATGGGTT
>JACMQO010000093.1 GCA_014376935.1 Bdellovibrio sp. | reverse complement strand
TCATACGTCGAAGACACAACCGTCTACAATTATAAGCTAAATAAGAACTGGAAAGTCGGCGTGAAATCGTGGGCGCAGTATGAATACCATGTGACCGATGCAGCTGGCTTTTGTTTAGAAGTAGGACCACAACTTGTGTATGCGTTAAATTCTAACTTTAGCATCTCTCCAAGTATTTCGCTCCCGCTAGCCGTAAGTAATAAAGTTTACGATGGACCGAAGTCGGTCGCAACCGACCAAGCTTACCTAGACATTTTTATTCAAATTAAGATTTAGCCTTTAAGAAAACAGCGTCTAGCACCGGTTATAGCTTGTTAAATAGCCCATCAAAAATAACAGCATGACGTGCCGTTACCTTTTTACCGCCACCGTGGCGGTAAAAATGATGGTTGTTGAGTCGGCTTCGAATCCCCGCTATAAAACCCCATGACAAAAAAGACTTCAAAAAAATCTGCGGCAAAAGCCGTTTCGCCGATCGTTAAAACCTACATCAAAGATATCGATACTTTGTCGAAACTAACGACTTCGAAAAAATACAGCCAAATTCACGTGGATGAATATCCGTTTGATGCGCAGTTATTAAATGCCAGCCAACTTTATCGCAAAAGTCGTCAGGGTTACTTAGCTTTAGACGGTCGTTACTTGCCTAAGGTTAGTTCCATGATGCGCTCGTTAAGCGCTCAAGATCTTTTTAAAAACGAAATTGATTATACGCCGTTAATGTCTGAATTAATTTGGTTCAAAGATCACTCGAACGAAGTCGCTGATCCGTTAGCACAGGTGAAATCTTTAAAATACTTTAACGAAAATTCTTTGTACCACGAACAAAATCACCGCGTGGTTTGGAAATTACTTCCGCCTGCGCCAAAAGATAAAGCTGGGCTTAGACGCTATTTGAATTTTGCCGAAAGCCTTGTGGTCACGTTAGATTTAGCTTTGGGTGACGAACTTGAAAAAAAATCCTTAGTTTTCGAACGCATGGGAATCGTGTTTAGACCTAATGGCGATGACGGATACAGCAAAAAATCTAAATCCATTTATCGTCAGTATTTGTTATCATGCCTTTGCGCGACCTACTACGCTCTTGAGCTGATCGAAAAGCGCGACATCTTAAAAGCGGTCGATTATATTTTTCCAAAACAAAAAGCTTTAAACAAAGCCGCGGTCAAACGCGCCCTTGAATTAAGCGAACTATTCACCTTAAACACCAATCCACAGTGGCAAGATTTAAACTGGCAAGACTGCGTGAAGAAACTTACGCAGATGCACAAAGGCAGCGACGATCAGCCGTTCGCTATCGCGGCAGATCCGTTAGATTTAAATATTGAATTTGCGGTAGCTCGTGCAATCTTAGATCGATTCGGACTTTAGATTTTGCAAAAAATATTTTACAGAATTTGATCTAGATCTAACAGGTCAGCCTTACCATTTTCTAGTCTTAAAGCGCGTGGTTTTTCTAACCACGTACCTAGATTCACAGACTTCACAACTTTGCCGTTTTCTTCGAACGTGTACTCATCACAAATATGCATATGCCCAGTCACGATTAAATCAAAAGGTTTCTGCTTAAACACGCGATGAGCGTGGGTGCGAATTAAGTTCCGTACTTTTTCGGCGTTAACTAACCCGTAGTTAGCCGACGTTTTTCGACTTTTCTGGCTTTGCGCCTCGCCTAGCCACTTCCAGAAAAATCCGGGAACGATGTGTCCGATCGGTTCAATCCATGCATGACGAACTAAGGCGCGATACTTTAAATATTTAAGATCATCTGGGTTTAAAAGGTCGCCATGTTCCGCGCGTACTTCGAAGCCATCAATATTGAAAAAAGCTTCATTTTCGTAAACTGGAATTCCTAGTTTCTTCGTCCAAAAAACATCAACGTGAAAATCGTGATTACCTTCAAAGTAACAAACAAAGCCGCCGCCTTTTTTGAATTTTTCAATTTCATCGACTAGAACTTTATAATGATTCGCAAAGGCCGCACCACCCGATAACCAAAAGTCGAAAATATCTCCTAAGAAATACAGTTGATTTTCTTTCGGGTTCTTATTTAAGAAAAACAAAAAACGCAACAGGGTATTCCCGTTGCGTTCATTGACGTCTTTTAAATGAATGTCAGAAACAAACCAGGCCGTCACAGATCAGCTTAGTTTTGTGTTTGGTCTAAACCTTGTTTTTTTCTGATGAACGCGGGCACTTCTAAAATATCGCGGGCCATTTTTCTAGCCTCTTCGATTTGTTTGCCTTCATCCATCATTGTTAATTGTTCAGGGTGAGAAATTTTTTCTGTTACCGCAGATTGTCCAACTTGTGATTCACGAAAAGCTTTCGCTTTCGCTAACAACATATCACGTGCAATTTGTGACGTTGAATTTGTGGCTGCGATCGGAGAAATCTCTGTTGAAATTTCAGAGTTCATATCCGTTGTCGCTTGAAACATTTGCGGAGCCGCTGCCGGCGCCGGTGACGTTTCAACTAAGTTCGCCATCGTCTCATTCATAAATGATTGAACGCTTTCTTGAACATTATTGATAGAAGGTAGGTGACCTGTCGCCATCATCGCATTCGGCATAAAACCTTGTGGCATATGCGGATGAGCTTGCGCACCAGCTTGATTTTGCTGTTGCGGCTGGGCTTGATGAGTCGTCGCTTGGTATTGCGGAGCTTGATGCTGAACTTGTGTCGGCTGTTGCATTTGTTGCTGCTGACCAAAAGAATTCGGCATCATGTTCGGATTAAAAGTTGGAACTTGAGGCTGAAAATTTTGAGTTTGCTGCGTAGCTTGTGGCTGTTGACCAAAATTCGGAGCAAAAGGTTGCGACATCATTTGTTGATGCTGCTGAAATTGCTGAGCAGGGCTTTGACCAAGATTTTGAGCTTGCTGTGAAGGCATCGCTGTTTGGCCCGCATTCATCGGCGGAACATCAAACATGATTGA
>JACMQO010000092.1 GCA_014376935.1 Bdellovibrio sp. | reverse complement strand
TCTTTTAAATCGCGAAAACTTTCTTTTTGGTAGCGAACTAATTTAACCGGCTGTTTTAAAAAATCAGACAAGGCCTGATTAATTTCATCCGATTCAATACCCGCTAAAAATGAATCTGCCCATACAGTAACCGTATCAAGCTTAGAACATTCATCGTGAAGGCGAACAAAGAATTTTTTAGAATCAAATTTTAAATATAAATTTTCAGAATCAATTTCAGTCGTAATCAGCGCTAAGCGCGACTGATTACGAAGTGTAATAAATCTATTTTCAGAATCAACGATCATCCACTGGCGATCGTATTTGGGACCAAATTGATCGATGATCAATTCAGAAACAGAAATGCCACGGCAAGACTTGATGGGATAAATCCACAACTCTGTGACCCGTGGCAAACCAGACATTATTTACCTAAAATGTAATAGAACATTAACGGAGCCACAATCGAAGCATCACTTTCAATGATGAACTTCGGCGTTTCGATCGCCAATTTTCCCCACGTGATTTTTTCATTTGGAACCGCACCCGAGTATGAACCGTATGATGTTGTCGAGTCAGAAATTTGACAGAAGTAACTCCATAAAGGAACATCCGTGTGACCTAAATCCTGAGATAACATCGGAACCACACAAATTGGGAAGTCACCCGCGATACCGCCACCGATTTGAAAAAAGCCGACTTTGTATTTCGTCGCTGTTTTCATGTACCATTCGCTGAAGTAAATCATGTAGTCGATACCTGATTTAACTGTGCGAGTCGATTTCAAATCACCTTTGATCACGTGACCGGTAAAGATGTTACCTGTCGTAGAGTCTTCCCATCCCGGAACAACGATCGGAATGTTTTTTTCAGCTGCCGCTAATAACCAAGAATTTTTTGGATCAATTTGATAGTATTCTTTTAAAGAGCCGCTCAATAAAACTTTGTACATGTATTCATGTGGAAAATAACTTTTTCCTTCAGCTTCCGCTTTTTGCCATTCTTTTAAAATCGCTTTTTCAATACGACGAATCGCTTCTTCTTCAGGAATACACGTGTCAGTCACGCGGTTTAAGTGACGCTCTAATAATTTTTGTTCATCTTCAGGAGTTAAATCGCGGTAGTTCGGAATACGAACGTAATGATCGTGCGCGACTAAATTGAAAACGTCCTCTTCTAAGTTAGCACCCGTGCAAGAAATCGCGTGAACTTTATCCTGACGAATCATTTCAGCTAATGAAAGACCAATTTCAGCCGAACTCATCGCGCCCGCAAGCGTGACTAACATCTTGCCACCTTGATCCATTAAATTTTTGTATCCAACAGCGCCATCTTTTAAAGCGGCCGCATTGAAGTGACGGTAGTGGTGATCGATAAAGTTCGTGATAGTCATGTAGATGTCCTCCAGAAAATGTAAGGTCTAGAACTTACTTACAATTTTCTGGGCTGACAACAAAGTTCATCTGTTTGTTTTTAGGTTTTTCGAAAGACTTTCTAGCTCTTAACGCCCGAGATTGCTTTAGACAAAAAGCCCACTTCGCTTTGCACGTTTTTTAAGCCCGAGTCTTCAAGCAATGCTTCTAGAGGATGATCGACGTAGTTCTTGTAGAACGGCTCATGAAAATCCATCGGAAATTGTTTTAAGGCCCATTCAAAATCAGCATCATCGTTTTTCTGAAGTGAATCGACTAAACCGTACAGGCCACCCGCTTTTAAAACATCCATTCCTGCCTTCACAACTTCGTTACGAATATGTTCTGGCAGTTCATGAAACATGAAACACGAAACCACCGCATCGTACGAGCTTTTCTGAAATGGTAATTTTTCAGCGGCCCCTTGTAAAAAATTGATCCGCTTAAAATCACTTAAATTTGTTTTTGCTTTGGCTAAATAATTAAAACTTAAATCGACACATGTAATAGTCGCTTTCGGAAATGCCAAGGCTAAAAACTTAGTGAATCGTCCCGTTCCAGAAGCGACTTCTAAAAAGTTTAAGCCTTCACCATCAGAACCTTGAAAGTGAACTTTAAGTTGTGGAATTAAAAGTCGTCTCATGGCATCAGCTGCACCGCTGAATAGAATTTCAACTTGATGCTCGTACAGTTCAGCCGAAATATCCGTTAGATAACCACCGGTCTGAAAGTGAAAATTGCGCTTATAATATTCTGGAAGCTCATTTAAAAATTGTTCTGACTCTGGCAAAAAATCATTTGAAATTTTTTCTTTGCGACGCTTTGAAGCGCGGTACGCATCTAGCAAAATGCTCGGATATCGAAAAGCATGCTTAAATGGATTTTCAGGATACAAGACATCGATGGGATAAAATCCATCTGCAATATTTTGCGAATCTTTTTTATGTAACACTAATATTTTTTTCAAGGCCTGCTGCAAATGCGCGGCTAATTGTTCAGGCGGGTCACGTTTTTCTCCGGTCGCAATCCGGTCGATCAAAGGCAAAAGTCGCCCTTGCGTCGAAAAGTGCCCGGTACGCGCTAACGTGTAACCAAGGCTAAGGTTTTTAAGGAGCTGCGTCTTGAATTGATTCAGTTTGTTTTTTTCCATATTTCCATTCCTTATACCAATGGTAAACCGTTACTGAGATAACGACCATCCCCAATGTAAAGATACACAGGGCGATAAAGAAAAATAACAGCGTTCCCATTAGTTCACCTCTTCGGCTGTGACAGCCGTCGTAGCCGTCATAACGCTTGGATGCTGCGTAATTTGTCTAACAACCCATGAGGCCGCCGCTAAACCGAAAGCGCCCGTAATGAAGCTGGCATTCCCGTAGATCACATTTCTATGAAGGCACGAATGCAAATCGTTTTGACCTTGCGGGCACACGCATTTAAAGCCTTCACCTAGATCGTATTTTAATTCGACCGTCTCCATCGGAATTTCGTCCGAGAAAACACATGGCACGTTGAATAATCCTTTTCTAGGAAAGTTATACTCTTGACGCAAAATCTTACGCACTTGGTGCGCTAACGGATCCACAACTGTTTTCGCTAAATCGGTGATTTTAATACGAGTCGGATCCATCTTGGCAGAGGCTCCGCCGCTGGTGATGACTTTTATATTTTTCTGAACGCATTCGTTCAACAAATGCGTTTTTGCCGTTAAGTTATCAATCGCGTCGACGACGTAATCGGGATTTAAACCCAATATTTCTGCCGAAGTATCTTTGTTGTAAAATAAAGGAAGAATGTTGATCTTAGCTTGCGGATTAATTTTCTTTAAACGCTCGCCCATAACGTTGGCTTTTTTCTGCCCCACAAGACCTTGAAGAGCATGCAACTGGCGATTGGCGTTGGTAATACAAATTTCATCAAAATCGATCACCGTAATTTGTCCAACACCCGAACGAGCTAAAGATTCAGCGGCCCATGAACCCACCCCACCAAGACCAATCACCATCACGTGCGTGTTGAAAATTTTTTTCATCATGTCATCACCGACTAAACGACCCATGCGATCGAAACGACGATGAAGAGTGTAGTTATCCTCTTTGATTTCAAAAGGTTTAACGGGTTCTACGGCTGGCTTTTCGATGTCTAAATTTTGCGTGTTCATAGCGCTTATTGATAGTGCAAAACCAGGTCAGATTCAACACTCAACTGATTTTAAAAAGTCTTTTAAAATTGCTAGTCGAAATAGCCAGCACGTCCAAAACGCTTAGATTTCGTAATTGCGCTATTTTTTCAGCTATAATCCAAATAGAGGTCGATTCATTCAGTCCAACCCAACCTTCCGGAGCTTGATCGGGACAATCACTTTCAATTAACAAAGATTCTAAAGGAATTTTTTGCACGCAATCTAAAAGCTTTCTATTTTTTTCAAACGTGACCGCTCCGCCCACCGAAATTAGAAAACCGCGGTCGATGTATTTTTTAGCGGTGTCAAAGCTTCCGGTAAAGGCATGAACTAAACCTTTTTCGGGCGGCACTCCCCAGACATCTAACACCTGCAACGCTTTATCGTGGGCTTGAACAATGTGTAAGATCAGCGGTTTATAAAATGCCTTTGCCAATTCAATTTGATTCTCAAACATATCGATTTGGCGAACCATTGAATCCTTCATGATATGCGGACGAAAATCTAAACCCGTCTCCCCCAACCCCATCGCAAGCGGTAACTCCATCGCTAATTGGTCTAAAGCTAACTCACACGCATCATCGTCATTTTCCGCTACGAAATAAGGATGTAGACCAAAACTTAATCCAAAATTTTTAGAATATTTCTTCTTTAAGTCTTTTTGCTTTTGCCATTCTGTGGGATTAACTCCACCCTGCAAAAAAAAGGTAATATTTTTTGCGAGTGCATTTTTTAAGTGCGTATGAATTTCATTTTCGGTCAAATTCCATCTTGGATCAGACCAATGGCTGTGTGAATCAATATACATGCGCTAAACACTAGCGAATGACCGGACCAAAGACAATGCACATCTAGACTTAAACGAATCACCATTTCTGCCGTTAAGAAGGTGTCATGGAAAAGGCAACTATCGTTTTACCAAGGGGACGCAGATGAGTAATTTACTAAAAATGGGCCTAGAGATTTCGACAGAATCTGGAGCCGTATTACGGCCAACATCTTTAAAAGTCTCAGTGCCTAGCCCGGGTCACATCAGCGCCGTTCCGCAAACTCCTTTTAAATACTATACCGATGCCATCATCGGAATTAGCTTTCATAAAATGACCGACTTTAAACACTTAGATTCAACTCAAAAAAAATTCGCCGAAAACGCTTACACAACTTTAAACCCCTACGTAGAGCTATTCAAAAAATCCTCTGTGCGTATGAATTCAATCGCTAAAATGAAAGGTCCACAGTCTTTTGAAATCGCCACGTTTGAGAAAAAAATGTTCGGATTGTGGCAAGATCTATTTACGAGCGATCACGTTGACTTCACTAAAATTCCAAAAGTATTAAATTTAATTTCTGACTTTGAAAATCAAACCGGAAATCCATTTCTTTATAACTTTAGCATCGACTTCAGTACCAACTTTAAAGAAAAGTTGGTTTGCTTTTATTCATTCCTATTCAATTTACGCTCGGTCATCGCGATTGATCACAATGCTTATATCGAAGATTCTTCGATAGAAAGCGTAAAAACAGATTGCATCACCGACTACTTACCAAAATCAGACTATACGATTAATGATGCTCTTTTATTCTTACAATTTAAAAGATTGAGCGTTCCGTTTGCGGGGCATAAAGGCAGCGATGTGAATGTTGAAAAACTGTTCGTACAACCCTTAGAAAAATACTTTTACCAATACAACCACAATGCGTGTTGTTTGATTGATCAATTGCCGCCCGCTTTCTTAAGTTCATTATCAATGACTGAACTTGAAGAAACTTTGCACCACGTACAAATGGATTGGCTGCTAGGTTCGTCATCTGGGTTGTTATTTAAAATTCGAGAAGAACTTTTTGGAATGATCGAAGGCTACGACAAAGTCTTCTGGCCAGAGACTCAAAATATTTCAACGAAATCGAGTTCAAAATTAGTTTTAAGCTTTCAAATTACGATTCAAGATTTAGCCGCCGATCCAGTCGCGGCTTAATTAAGCTTGCCAGCGACTAAGGTTGCCTGGCAAACCGAGGTTTAATATACTTCTTATAAACAAAAGCTAGTAGAACGACTGTGAGTAAACAAAGCACCACAATTTTAAACTGCTTCAAAAAGCCCAATATTGTTTCGCCGTAATGGGCTAACAATAAAATTTGCGTGGGTACTGAGATCAACGCCGCGATACCATCGATCAGGCCAAATTTCCAAGCCGGAAAACGCAACATCCCACACGCCAAGTGGCCCGGAAAACGTATGCCCGGTGTGAAACGAAAAATTCCACACGCATAGGCACCATATTTTTTTGTCCACGCTTCAATTTTTTGACGATTCTCTTCTGATAAGATGGCCCGCATCGGCTTTAAATCAAAAACCTGCCGGCCGAACATTCGCCCTATTCCGTAGATTAAGAAATCCGATAAAAAAACCGCTACAAAAGCCGCGATGGCTGCCGTCTGCGCGTGAACGTAAGGTGCTCCATGGTATGGAGGTGGATATTTATCTGGATGAGCACCCATGTAGGCTAAGATGCCGACACTGACTAACGTCGCTTCTTCAGGAAAAGGTAATCCGACAGCCGATAACAACATCATCGTTACAAGAAAAATGTAAACCCACGTGGGCTCGTAAGCGTATGGTATTAAACATGTTAAGGTGTCTTTGCTATGCCATAAGCACTGCAATAAAGAATCGTTCATTTATACATCATGTAGAAAAAAAGAGTTCTTGTTAAGCCTTGAAGGACATCGGGACAGTGTGCTAATTATTTTTATGGCTCAAAATCTAGGCGCACCAATAAATTCACATGGTTTCGAGTATGGCGTTAAACACTTTAACAATCCAAAGTCCGGTTCCATTTCGGCTATCGTGCACGAAATACTAGAAATAGATATTGAGACGGTCAAATCTCTGATCGCATTAGGTGCAATTTATATTGATCACAAAAGACAACTTGAAGATATCATTGTGGCTGAAAACTCATTATTTCGAGTGCACACAAAACCGCGCCGCCATCCTGTCGATTACCGATGGAATGATTTAATCGTTTACGAAGATTCAAGTTTTTTAGTTTTAAATAAACCCAGCGGAATTCCAAGCCACGCGGCGGTCGACAACATCGTCGACAATTCGCTTTACCAACTTGAGATTGCGGGAAACAGAAAGTTAATGATCACTCACCGCTTAGATACGTTAACAGAAGGTTTGATCGTTTACGGAAAAACCAAATATTTCGTCAGTGCGTTTAATAATTTAATTCAGAATCGACTGATTCAAAAAAAATATGTCGCTTTAGTTGAAACGACTTCAGTCTTACCCAAAAAATTAATTCACTACATGGAGACGTCTTTGCGGGCTCCAAAAAAAGTGACCGAGTATTTTCAAGAAAAATCGGCGCTCTGTGAATTAGATGTCGAACAGCAAGTGATTGGCCCAGATACAAGTTGGATTAAAATAAATCTGATGACCGGACGAACACACCAGATCCGTGCGCAAACAAGCGCGATGCAAGCGCCGATTTGCGGCGATGTTTTGTACGGATCAAAAACAATTTGGCCAAAAAATGGAATTGCGCTAAGAGCTTGCGAAATAGGTTTTACCTGGAATGATAAAACCTACGAATTTAAACTGCCCGAGCAGCTTTAGAATAAAGCGGCGTTTGTCATTAAGACGTACCCTGTTTCAGGCGTTCTGTCGGTCGCTAACAAGTCTTGTGTGGTTTGGATACTGACGATGAAGTTTAAATCGCGACTAGGAGCAATTTCTAAACCCACGCCCGTGCGTAATTTTGAAGTGCGGTACTGACCTAAGTTTTGTGATGGTGATGAATTTGACCACTCTTCTTTAAATTCAAAAGCTGGATGAATCGCGAAGTAACGATTTAAATCATAACTAAATTCACCACCGTGCTCTAAATCCATGAACGATGTTGTTCTTGGTACTGGATTTGTTGGATTATCAGGATAGTAAAATGCGTAAGTCGTTGACCGTTGAAAGTAGTAACTTGGTTTTGCGTAGTAACGAACTTCCATCCCACGGCTGATATGATAAACAACTTGAAACTCTGAGCGAAGGCGCGCGATCATACCTTCCGTCTTTGAGCCGTCACTTGTTGGAAGGTACAAACGAAATTGATTCGAGATATCCCAAGCCGCTGGTAATTGTTCATCAAACAAATTTAAAAATTTTGCGACTAACGAAAAATCACGCGCGATCATGCGATCGCCGACTTGTTCACCTTTATAATTAGAACCGCTTGTCGTGTAACCAAATGCAGGGCGCGCTCCGATGCGGAAATCACGATTTACCTTATAGTTAAACGAAATAAAACTATCGTACATCGTAAATGATGGATCTGATTGACGAAATTGTTGATCCGAATAACCCGCTAAATTAAAGAAAGTAATACCAAATGATTTCGGTTGGTAGTTTTCAAAATCAATCGATGATGAATTGATCATCTCTTTGTCCTGAGCGTAAGCATTAATAGCGAAAACAAAGCAAATGATTTGTAGAAAATGGCGCATGTCTAATTCCCCCGAGACGTGGTTAAAAGGCCTAACTCTTATATCACACCGCACAACATACTGTCTAAACTAGCTCTTAAAAAAGTTTTCGAATACGTTCGTAACATGAAAAAACTACAACTAAAAATGAAGCTTTCGTTAGGATTCTTATCAGCCTTGGTTTTCGTCGCTTGTCAGTCAAATCAGAAGGGTCATTTATCTGATCCATCCGGTTCAGCGTCAAACTTTTCGACACCTTCTGATCTTTCTAAATTCCAAAAAAGTGCGGACGAAATTTCGGTCATGCAGTATAACGTCGAAAACCTTTTCGACAATATCCACGACAAAGACCGCGAAGATTTTGTTTATCTTCCACGCGCTGAAAAATCAAAACCTGAAGTCGTCGCTTTTTGTAAAACTCAAAAAAGTAATAGCCGTCGTTCAGAGTGTGAAGATCTTGATTACAATGACGAAGTCGTAAACACGAAATTAGCCAATATCGCTAAAGTGATCCGTACCGTTGACGGCGGCAAAGGCCCTGACAACCTAATGCTAGAAGAAGTTGAAAACGAAAATGTCTTAAAGATGCTGGTGAACAAACAACTGAGTGATTTAGGTTATAAAACCATCATCTTGATTGAAGGGCCTGACCTACGCGGGATCGACCCAGGATTTATTTCTAAATTTCCGTTAAAGGGCCAGCCCAAACTTCACCTTGTTCCTTACGAAGACCCAAACCCAGAGCAGTTAAAATGGGCCAAACGTTCGCGCGGCATCTTAGAAGTCACGGTGACTTTACCCAATAAAAAAGATCTTACTTTCTTAGTGGCTCACTTTCCGTCACAGCAAAACCCTGTCACATGGCGTAGACAAGCTGTTCAGTTCACAAAAAAATTAGTGGCTGATTACAACAAACAAGGGCGCGCAGTTATTTTCGGGGGTGATTTAAATATCACGGCCGAAGAAGAAGAAACGCAAAACTTCTTTAAATCTGATTTCAGTTCGGTCGGACAAGTTTCACACTTAGTCGGATGCAAATCGTGTTTAGGCAGCCATAACTACCGCGGTGGTTGGTCGTTTTTAGACGTTGTTGTTTACGGCAATGGATTAAAAGAAGCTAAACTAGAATTGATTCCAGATTCGATCGAAGTCGTGCGTACTGCTGACAACATGAAACGAAACGGAGCCCCTTTAGCCTTCAGACCCGATAACGAAAAAAATATGGGAGTGTCTGACCACTTCCCATTGTATTCAAAACTAAGAGTTTTAAAATAATTTAATTATTGAAGTAATTTTCTGATATCAACCAGCGGTCTTGATGCACAAGCCGCTGCTTGAAAGCTAACGGATTTGCCAACAACCGAAATCGAAGAATCAACAACGTTCACTGAATAAACCTCGTTCGCTGACTGGCCTTTTGCAGGTTTTGCCGTGCTAGTTAATTTGATAGAACCATTTAAAGAGGCGCAAAGTTCACCTAAAGAAACCGTCAAAGTTGAATCTTCAGTCGACTTTGCGGTAAATTTTGTAACACCATATTTATTTTGCCCAAGTAAAGCCGAAGTGATTTTGATATCTTGATTTAAAGATTCAACTTTACCGTCCCAAAAAATTGTGAACTTCGAAAAGGTATTTGAAAAACCGTTGCCGCCCACTTTGGCGTTGGTTTCGTCGTAAGCCGATATCTCAATGGCGTATTTACCATCGACGACAACCTCGTTACCGTCTTTATCTTTTGTTGTTAACTTGTCGACCGTGATTTGTTTTTGAATGTTTTTAGCAGACAAAACCGATTCGTTTTTTGGATTATTCGCTTTCGGAAAAAGCGCCTGTTCCGTCAGACCATTCCCGTTATCCTGAATGCGAACTGTTTTAACAGTTGTTTTGTCATCGCTCATAACGACAGTGGCTAGCAAATTAGAAGGGGCTGTTTGCAAGTAATCACCGGTATCCAATTTATCGGGGTTCGCGGAAAGCTTTTTTGCACCTGGAGCCACGTCTTCTAAAGTAATTTTACGTGAAAACGCGAAATCGGAATTCAAAGCCACTTTTAAATAATGAAGAGCTTCAACTTGGCGATCTAAAGAGATAAATAACATCTTAACTGCGTCTTCTGAAGCCGGAACGCTTTGAACGCCAACAACCGCAGGCTTAACTAATTTATCATCCTTAGGGGCACATGAAAATAAAGCCAACTGAGAAGCGACAACAAGTAATCCAAATTTAGGCGACATCACAAAACCCCCTTAAAAAAGTCATGTGATGTATAACGAATTCTTTCAGAAACGTCCACATTTCACTCTTAAATGACAATGAGCCTAACCAAATCCTAAAGAGAGTATGTAAAATAAATACGAGTGTCTAACTTATGACGAATGATTGGTTAGCTTGAAAACTGCGACATTTTAATATTAAGCCCTTGATTTGCAAAATCAATTTCAGAACTTAGTTTAAGCCGGTTGAATTGAATGCGCATCGACTCAGGATGCAGGATCAAAGCCCCTTTTAAAGGAATTAACGATTCGACATGGGTAAACATGGCAGGAACGGCATCGTTTTTAAGACGGATTCCATAGGGTGGATTACTCACTAACCAGTAATTTTGTTGAACGTCGAAATCTGTTTTTTTCAATTGGCTACTATCTTGATGAATGACCTTTAGGTCCAATTGCACTTGGGGGTACATTTCAGAAAATAGCACTTTGTTTTTTTCGATATTGGTGACCGACTTTTCATCGATCTCGACCGCAACGGCTTTTAATTTTTTTATTGTTTGTAACCAACGAAAGTTTTTAACCCACGATTCCGAATTAAAAATTTTTGGCTTATTTAAAAAATGGAGCCACGCAAAATCACGTTTAAAATTCGGCTGACGCAAACTGGCCATTTCAAAAATCATTGTGCCTGAGCCTGCGAAGGGGTCAACCAACGTCATCGTATTAGAGTCAAATCCGGATTGCACGGCGATTTGATCCACCAAGGCCGCTAAGTTTTCACGTAACGGGGCTTCGCCGCGATAAACAGCGTAACCACGACGATGTAAGTGTTCTCCCGAAGTATCAAGGCTTAACGTGGTGCGATCTTTAACAATTCGAATAAACAGTTGATGATCGGCATCTTCAGCATGCACGGGAGTGTATCCTAAGGGCGGTAAAACTCGGTCACAAACTTCAAGTAAATTTCGTTCGTGATTGAGTCGTGACTTGACAGTTTCAATTTTGATTTTGATTTGGCATTTTGGAATCCACTTTGGTAGCGGAACCACTTTCATCTCGCGTTCAAATTGATCGTAAAACCTAGATTCAAAACTGTGAATACGAATCAATATACGATGGGCAATCTTACTAAAAAAATTCAGCTGGTAGCCGATGTGTTCGGGCACTTTCATTTCAACGCCACCCGCCTCGATCGAAAATTCGGGTAAAGGTTCGCGCGTGGGCATGCCGTCTAAGTCCATCATTTCAAACCAAAAAGTTTTCATCTCTTCAACTAAGTGATTTTCATAATTTAAAGGACAGCTGACGAAAAAGACGGCCATTAGAATCTCCAGTACAAGTCAAAAAATCCGTAGTAACCATCTGTCGCCGATGCGCGTAGATGCGTAATGTCGGTCGCATTCGCGGATAATTGAAAATGAAAGCGGTCGTAAACCCAAACGTAAGACAAGTAACCACCCAGCGCCTTTTTTTCGAAGTTGTAACTGGGACCAATTAAGAAACGATCCCAATTGCTTAAGATGACTTCGTAACCTGTTTGAAACGAACTAGAACCTAAGGCTTTGATGGCCGATGCATCCGCCGCACCCTTCCACTTCACTAAACCCAAACTTAAAAAAGTATGTGTGATTAAAGAGCCTGATGATATCGAATCCCAATACAAATTTAAATTTAGAGTGGATTCGTCATCCTTTACCAGACGAGTAAATGCTAGCCCTGTTGAAAGAGTTGTTGATTCAGTATCCCACACTCTGGCTTTGAAATTGGCATTCGGGGCTCCAAGTAAATTGGCCGGCAATACGCTTCCGATGGTGAACCAATCTTTTACTCCGTACGACAAACTTCCTAGGTACGTTACTAAGAACTCTTTTTCAAATAAAGTTTGAGCCGTTTCACCGATCGCCACACCTTGATAGAACAAAGGGCGATAACGTGAAGAGACATTCATTTGGCTTTGATGAATTAATAATTCGGTCGAACCCGTGTAGTCTTCGTTATGAATACCTAAATCCATTCGTCGAACCGTATCACCTGTTTGAATAAAATATTTTCTAGATTGCCGTAATAGCTTTAATCGCAATTCAAATTTTTTAAATCCGACGGGAATGACAGAATTAAGCTCAACAAAACCGATCACGCCTAAATTTGCATTTTGCGAAATGATCGGCAGAATTTCGCCGATCTCCCAGTCGTCTCGATCAGATAGGGCCGTAATTTTTTGATAATCAATAAATCGATCAATCGAGGCTGTTTTATACGGGACGTATTCAGCCCATCCCGCCCGTCCAAGCAGAAGCGCAATCGTAAAAACTAAGTAGAAAAAACCTTTGGATGAAAATTGACACATACTAAGGCCAATACTAGCGAAATAATACCGACTCCGAAAGCATAAAATAAGCCGAATTGATCTGTCAGATAACCAACTCCCATATGCATACTAATGACGCATACACTTTGAAAACTAATTGCGAAAGTTAAAAATGGTCTTTTATAAATTCCCGTCTGTTCAGATATGTACGTGATCGATAGCGGATAAAATGGCGCCATACTGAGTCCCGTCATAACTAAGAAAAAAGGATGTACATTTAAACCTAAAATTAAAAATGATAAAGACAGTATCAGCGAAATATTTAATTGCCGACGTAACGAAATACGAAATGCTTTCAGGGCAAAAACCAAACGACCAAACAGCAAAAACATAAAAAAGTAAGTCACGTACTGACTTGAGGCTTCTAAATCCATTTGAAAGTAGGTCCGCATGTAAAGTGCTAATCGCGATGAAACCAGAATTTCGGCCACAACGTAAAACGCAAAAATTCCGCCTAAAAAAAATAAAGTTTTAATCGGCTTTTTCGAGTCCACTTTTTCTTGTAAAACTTCGTGCACAACAAAATTTGGTTTGGCTTTTAACGCGACCGAACTAAGTGCTACCAAAAAAGCTATTGCGGCAACGACAAAAAAAGCAGCTCTCCACGAATCAATGAAGCGTGGTGCCTGGGCGGCCACGAGCGGAGCCACCAAACTTGATAATCCATAAATGCCGTGCATACCTGACATCGCTTTGGATTGGTTCAGGGGCTGAACACTTTCATTGATCATCAGGGTTTGCGTGACGCCCATCAACCCCATGCTGTAACCAAAAAATATCGCGCCTAAAATATAAAGGTTAAAATCTGGAGCTAAAGCCATTAGCAAAAGGCCCGACGCCATGATAAATAAGGCTCCAGATAATGTGTCGGCTAAATTAAATTTTTTAAATAAATACGTCGAAGAGACATTTCCGACAAGGCCTGCCGCCGAAGCCAACGCAAAGCTCATTGAGCCTTGCCAATTTGAAAGTTTAAATGCCGATAACAAATCTGAAAACAACGGGCCGCGTGTGTTATCTGCAATACCTAGTGCAAACATACTTAAGTAAGCAAAGGCAAAGGCCCACGTTTTTTTAGAAACCTGAAAGAACATCCTTAAGAGCCTATGACATCTTTCAATATTTTAAAAGTATTAATGATATCACTGCGATTCACTTCTCCGTTAAAGTCGATCAGCGACCGAGAGCCAAAACAAGGTGTTATATTTAAATCAGTCACGCCAGGAGTTTTACCGTTATAAACAAGGTAAATAAATGATTCGCGGATAAGATCGGCCTGCGAATAACAACTGTAACCAAGCCCCGTGACCGGAACCGCCGATATCGTGGCGAATAGGTCCAGCTTATCTTTCGCCGTTTTCATGGCAAAATCGGTCGCAAAAGATTTGAACCTTGGATAAGCCGAACGAATTTCTGCGGCCGAGAAATTAAAATTACGATCAGCATCAAACGTTGCGTACAATACCTCCATATAATGCAGCAGCACCGCAAAATTACGTAAATCAGCCGTTTCAAGACGTTGACCTTTATTGACCTTATCGGTGCGGGCCACATTCATAACCGAGTCGTAAAAACTAAATAGCTGCTGATCATTCAGCTTTCCTAAATGGGCCACTAAATAAGAAAGATTATTAAAGTAGCGGTTATAGTTCTTTTTAAAATCTTCGTACGCGCAGTTTTCTTGATTCCACGGTAATAAAAACACATCTTTATCGCTTAAATTACAACCCGCTTTCGCAAAACCGTCTTTTAATTCGTTCACGCTAGTGCCGCCGGCACTGACCAATATATTTAAATACTGAACCGATTCTAGGTAATCGAGCTTATCATCACCATTGGCCGCATAAGTAAATAAGTTTGCTTCTTTAAAACTTTTGGCGCCCGCATTTACGGTTCGCGGATCAAAAAGCTTAGCCTGTACGCCGAACTGTTTAAATTCACTATACCACTTCACTAAGCCAGCTTCTTTAATCGATGCCGTCTGAAGAAGGCGTGTTGAAATTCCGTCACCCCATCCAATCAACAATTCACGCGCTAACATCTTTGCGTAAAGGGCCCGCGACAAGTCGTTCCAATTTTGTTTCCAGATCTCTTGATTGGCTGCAATGACCATTTTACCATAACGATAAACGACAGGTCTTGGCTGTAAAAATTCAAATCTTAGCTCGTTAAAAGCTGCCGTCACTTGGGTTTGCGAAACGGCATCAAAAGACTTTAGCGAATCCGCAATGACCGATGCCGGCATCACTTTAAGCTGATTTTGTATCGCAGTAATATCTAATCCACCATTTGGGTTTTCTTTTGAAGAAATCGGAAACGGAAGGGTTGCTATAAAAGCCGCATAAGATTTATAAATCGCCACTTCTTTTTTCAAGTTGATTAAATGAACTTTGGTGATACCAACGAAGTTCGTCACGTCGCCCGCGGGCCCCGCTTCAAGCGCTCGCACCACGATCGTTTTATAAAAATCACGTAGCGTCTCAGGAGCTAAATCTATCGGGATTATCCCTTTTGTTGCAATCTTTAGAATTAATGGATCTAAAGTTTCGACCGAAATAATTTTATTCTTTTTAAACTGATTTGAATTTTCTAAAACATTAATCCAACCCTGTACGAACTCAAAAATTTCAGACATATTTTTCGCATTTGAAATTTCAAAATTAACAAAACCTTGTTGAAATACGGTATATAACTTTAAAACATTCGCAAAGCTTGTAATAAATGTATTGTAATCAGTTTCTGTTTTTAAAAGGTCGTTACCAACTAAGACATCGTTGACGTCTGAGCCCAAATCTAAAAAATCGTTTTGATCATCGTCTAATAATTTTAAATTTAAAACTAATCTTTTCAAATCCTCAAAGCGATAATCCGCACGAGTCAGCAATGACTGATCCTTTAACGCTCGTAAACTTGAATCTAACTGCGCAAAGGCTTGCGTAATAAATTCTTTCGAAAATTCTTGATTCCCTTTCTTGAAATTAAAAATTTTAACGTAAGGTAAAAGATTTCGAACTTCGCCCTTGATTACGACTAAAAACTCTTTTAAAGTCGTAATTTCAGTCTTCGCTAAAGTTTGGTCGCTACCACCCAAAAGCGCGGCTTTAAGACGTAAGATATCTGACGTCGCTTCGTGTGAAATGTTTGCGTCACTTAAAAACTTATTAAAAATTTCAAATAAATCTGTTTTTGAAAATGTATTCGCATCGGCCGTACCTTGCACGCGACTTTGAAACTCGTTCAATACTTGGTCAAGACATACAAAAGAATCATCGACCTCGTTTTGACTTAATTCTGACTTTAAAATCGCCTTAAACTTTTTAGATAGACCCTTTAAGCACGTTAAAGATTCTTTTTTGACTTCAATGTATTCGTCTTTTTTAGGACGGCCTTTTAAAAAGTCACAGGCTGAAAATGGCAACACCAAAGTTAGACCAACTATTAATTTAATCCAAAGACGATACGATTTAAATATCATAGCTAACCCCGATCCAAAATTGATCTAAATTTCTGTACGCATTCATATTCACTGTGGAATCATCAGCCGTATCAATCAATATAACGTCTGAAGTAAAGGCCCAAGGACCTTTTATATCAACTTTGTTGTGAAAGCGAATCAGTTTAAAGGGATCTTTCGTGCTTTGCGTATATTGCAGCAAAGATTCCCATTTTAATTTTTTCATGAAAATTTCACTGTATTGGGCCTGAATCTGAAAAGCCTGACGGTACAAAAACCGCTGTGAAAGCGAAGCTCGATCCGCCGAAGCATCGGGTCCTTGTTCGGTCACTTCACCACCTTGCGTATCAAGATAAGCTATACCGAACTGAAAAGGTCGAAAATTATAAGCAAAGCGCGGTCCCCAACTTACACTGTCCGTAAAAACAGGAATATTCGCGACGATTTCAAACTTAGGCTGTTGTGGTTTCGTATAAAGTAAAGAAAACTGCGCCAATCCCCATCCTTCACGGTACCCGAAATCAGCCGCGTAATTATTTTCGTAATATGATTTTGGCGTCACATCAATTTTTACCCGCGTGGTTACCAATACGCCGCTATAACCAAGTGCAAATTGATCTGATGGCTTGTGGGCTGCAGAAAAATTCGCAAACGGCCCAACTGTTTTTTCTCCGAACCGCAATTGCGCCGCGTACACGGATTGCAAAACGACATCGGACGTTTGCGGGGTATTCACATTGTAATCAATCGGAAATAGTTGCCCTTGAAAGCGAATATTTTGCGGAGGCGTATTAAACCAAGGATTTGTATTTTGAAACTGACCGTCTTTAACCTCGTACCCAGGGCCCTGATCCGGCAAAAAGATCGGAGATGCAAATAGAGAAAGTCCCCACGCTGATTCATCATGGTCCCAAAAAACCCCCGTCAAACCTTGATTCTCTGGGGCTACAGAGTTCCAACGAAATTGCGGCTGAAAAAAACCTAAGTTCCAATCTGAATCCAAAGCTGACCACTTTTTCAACTTCCGGCCGATATGAATTTTTGAATCTGTATCTAAAGCAACCGTGAAGTAAATTTCTTTGAAATTTAAATAACTCAGTACCGCGTTTCCGGGTGCATAAAATCCCTGAAAATTAATCATAAATGTCTCGGGTTGCTTTGGGTTTGAGATCAGACTGGCTCCGATAAATCCGAAATTTGTTTTTTCTTTCGAATCAAAATCAGAACTTATGAACGACAATCCCATAACATTGACAGACGATTTGACCTCAGCCCAAGACAACTGGTGAAAAAACAGAGTGACTAATATTGAGACAATCAAATGGATGTTCCGCATACGTTCCTTACTTTCAAGCTCTGTGCCTTAAATAAAGGGTCAAAAAGGATACGGTCAATTTAAAAGCAATTACAGGGACTTTACGAAGACTAACCTGGACATGTGCCAGATTTTGTAAATAACATGGGGCTTGTGAAACTATTGATAATTCGGTTCTCTAGTATTGGCGATTTAACTCAAAGCTTAAGTATACCTAGCTTTGTGAAATCTTATGTTCCGCAAGCCGAAATTCACTTTATCACGCGGGCCGATCTGGCTCCGTTATTACACAATCACCCGAACGTAAACCGACTTTGGGCGCTTGAAAAATCATTGGGCCTAACTGGTTTACTGAAATTAATCACGCAACTTCGCAACGAAAATTACACCCATATTTACGACGCCCACAATAATTTGCGTTCGGCATTAATTCGTTTTTTAATTTTAAAGCCGAAAAAACTTGTACGGCCCATGTACCGATTAAAAAGACTTTTGCTTATTCGATTTCACATTAATCTTTTCGAAAAACCGTTTTCTGGCCAGCGTGATTTAATAAAACCGCTTGAAAAATGGGGCTTTAAATTTCGCCTGCCTTCAGCACCGCAACTTTTTTTAGATCAAGAAGTACGTAAACAAGCTGAACATATTTTAAATCAACATCACGTTACAGATTTTATCACGCTAGCCCCGTCGGCTACTTACGAATTAAAAAGATGGCCGATTGGTTACTGGAAAAAACTGGTACAACTTAATCCCGATAAAAAATTTATCGTATTGGCAGGGCCTGCAGATCACTTTACATCCGAATTAAACACTGAAAAAAATGTGATCAACTTAACTGGCCAAACTAATTTACTGCAGTCAGCTGCCATTATCGAAAAGTCTCAGGCGGCCGTCTGCAACGACACCGGGCTTTTACATTTTGCCGAACAACTGGGTAAGCCTGCCATCGCTTTAATGGGACCCGCTCCATTCGGATTTCCGTCTAGGTCATCCACCCGAATTTTAGAAAAAGAACTGTGGTGCAGACCCTGCAGCAAACACGGCCAAGGCCCGTGTAAAAACTCAAATTTTCAAGAGTGCTTACGGTTGATTTCACCGGAAGATGTTTCCAGAAACTTGAATCAAATCTTATGATGAAATTATTTATTTATTTATTCTACCGTCCTTTGTACGCTTTTTTAAAATCTCTGATTCCGGTTTTTCGTAAAAAGTTAAACGCAAAAACTTTAGTTTGGCTGGAACTGCGACAAACAAATACAGATGTCGATCTTCGATCTGAAAAAAATGTTTTTTGGTTTCACGCCTCAAGCGGCGAAATCGAATACGCTAAGGCGATTATTCGCGAATTACGAAAAGCAAAACCGGAATCGACGATTGTTGTCACCTATTCTTCGCCCTCGGCGATTAAGTTATTTGATAACATTAAATCCAGCGTGAACCATTTCATCCCACTTCCTTGGGATCAACCAAACGCTATCGCTGATTTGATCAACGCAATTAACCCGCAAGCTATTGTTTTTGCGCGCACTGATTTTTGGCCCGAACTAATTTACCAACTTAAAAAGAAAAATATTCCCAGTTTTATCGCGTCGTACAACCCAAGTTTCAATGCCTGGAATCGCTTTTTTAACGTCGTTTTCTTTAATCACTTCAAAGGCATTTTTTGCGTTCACCCATCTCAGGCCAGTATTCTAAATTCAATGCTTTCAAAAGACGTATCGATTGCGGCCCCGGGGGATACGCGTTTTGACCAAGTTTTTTGGCGGCTGGCGCAACCTTCAAAATTGACGATCCCTTTGGATTTTTCGTACGGCGTTTTGGGTTCAACTTGGCTTGAAGACGAAAAGGTTATCACCCCCATCTTGCCTGCTTTACTTAATTTGGGATTTAAACTTTTTTGGGCTCCGCACGAAACTAATTTTGAAAATACAGAGCGCATCGAGCTGCTACTACTTGAATTAAAGATTAAATATAAACGTTTTTCTGAATTGATGACGGCACAAGATTCAGGAACCGTGATCGACGCGAATGTTTTGTCGCAGTATCAAGTGATCTTAATGGACAAAGTGGGTTACCTGGCAGACCTATACCGCAATGCCGCCTGGGCATTTGTCGGCGGATCATTTAAAGCTAAAGTTCATTCGGTTATGGAACCATTATGCTGCGCAATTCCGGTTATCACCGGCCCGTATATAACCAATAGTCCCGAGGCTTTACGCTACCACCAAGTCATCATGAACGACCTTCGTGTCGTACAATTAGCCCACGACTCGAACGAATTTTTACAGTCGGTCAGTGCCGTGAGATCGATTCAACCAAAAGATTTCAAAAAAATGCTGATTGGTCATTTAGAACAAAATCGATACGCATCGGTTAAGATCATTAAACTTATTTTAGACAAGCTTCAAGAAAACGTAAATTCCTAATTCCGTACCAACTTAATTTTTCGCCATCGACGACGACGCCTTTAAAGCCTTGTTGAATAAGTGCATCGTAATGGTCTAAAAACGGAAAGGGTTCGCTCGAAAAAAAACAAAATTTTTGCCTCAGGCTCTGCTCATCAACCTGTGGGTATTTTTGTTCGACTTTAAATTCAATCCCGACCAAATTGTAATTTTCTGCAATAAAAGTTGTATCACCAACAACCATAAACGGATTTTTCCAAATCACGTACGCATAATCACGCACAAAATTGAGCTCAGTAATAGCGCCCTTCAACACACTTTGCAGAAAAAACTTTCCTGGATCTAGCTGAGCCCCAGGACCCGAGACCGCTTGGTAACGATTTGCCATATCGTTCAAAGCCTCATTTTCTAAACTTCGGCTTAAAAATTTAAGACTTCCTATGACCGAACTAAAATCAGTGACGTCTGTAATGAACATTTTAAACCCGGCCGCCTTGATTTCTTCGGCCATTTCTAAGGTGTTTTCTTGTTTGTCGACTAAAATGTAATCAGGATTGATATGTTTAATTTTTTCAATATCAAGTGCCTTTGTACCACCGACAGTTGGGATATTTTTAGCAATATGATCAGGATGAATGCAGAAACGTGTGCGTCCGACGACATTCACCCCCGCCGCAACTAAAGTTTCGGTCCATGAGGGCACTAAACTAATGATTTTCGCTTTATCAGCATTCATCTACTAAGCGTGTCAAAAGACTGATGGTTGAGTCAATAGATACTCTCACGTAAGATATCTGACATCATGGAGAGTGCTATGAAAAATTATAATCCGATTCGTTCGGCCCCTAAAGCCCAGCCTTTTAAAAAGGGCGACTTACTTGTTTTATTCGGTGAACTTTTTAACCGCGGTTACGCAAATGGTTTAGTTGAAGAAGCTGAAAAACAAGGAATGACAATCGTGCGCGCCACAGTTGGTCGTCGTGACGAAAATTTAAATCTTCGCAAATTAACTCCCGAAGAAACTGAAAATATCCCTAAACCGTTCATCAACGTTCCGCTTGAGGCTGGCTTTGATTTAGAAAAAGATCAGTCTGGAAAAACACCAAACGACTATTTAAAAGAAGTTAAATTAAGCGAATGGAAAAATGCAGCTGTTCCAAAAGAGTCGTTAACGTACTGCCGCGATCACGCCCGGGCGCGTTTCAAAAAACAAACTCAAGACTTTATCGCTGAACTAGAAAATCTAGTGCAACCCGGACAACACGTTCACTTTGCCCATCTTATGGCTGGCGGAGTTCCTAGAACTAAAATCGTGATGCCGCTAATGAATCGCGTCTTCAAAGGTCGTGGCGATCGCTACTTATCTTCACGCGAATTCTGGGATAGCGGCATCGGTGAATTTTTAAAAATAAATTTTCACGAGGTCACAGCAGAAACATTTAATATTTTGGTCGAAGAAACCACGGCTCTACGCAATAAAATTAAATCGGATGGCGGAACTACAAGTTACGTGGCCTATGGTTACCACGGCACAGATATCATCATTAATAACGAATACGCATGGCAATCTTATGCACCTTATATTCAAGGCTGGGCCAAATGTGGCCTAGAAGATTATTCAACATCTTGGTCTAAAAAAGGTATTGCTTGCTGCGTCTACAACTGTCCCGAGATTTTAACAAACTCTAGTTCCATTTTTCAAGGGATTGAAGTTCCACTTTACAATTTAGTTCGCGCGATGAAAAAAGAAATTCCAAATCATCCACTGACAATCAAATTAGAAAAAGACTGCCGCGCAGTTTTAAAAAACCCAGATGATTTGCAAAAGATCTTTGACACCGTCGATGCCTTCTTTAAATCACCTGAAATTGCTAAAACCAGCGTGTATGAAGGCTGGCCTCAGCACTCAACCAAAGAGCAATTAGAACTTACCTTAGGAACGTCAGACGCCATTATCGATCTTCATAGAGACGAAAAAGTCTTAATGACTGGATCATTAAGTGAATTAATCTTTAGATCGTGCGGTCATATCATGCTTCACGAGGGAGCCAAGCCAGCAAAACCCGTTGCGTGGATTGGCCACGACGCTGTCGTCGCTTGTTTACATTAATTTTTAACTAAAGGATCGATTTTGAAGTCAGTAAAAATTGCGGTAACTGGTGGGCCTTCGGGCGGAAAAACAACGCTGATCGAAGCTTTAAAAAAAGAATTTGGATCTCAAGTTAAAGTCGTACCCGAAGCCGCATCGATTTTATACAAAGGTGGCTTTCCACGGGTAAAAAATTACGCAGGATATTTTCACGCGCAAAAGGCCATTTACGCAACCCAGTTAGAGATTGAACTTTTAACGACCGATACGAATCCCGAATCTTTAATCGTCTGCGATCGGGGGTCACTAGACTCTCTGGCCTACTGGCCTGACACCGAAGAACATTTTTTTAGAATCTTCAACACGTCTCGCGAAAAAGAATTAGCCCGCTACTCTTGGCTTTTACACTTAGATACTGCACATGAAAATGACTACGATACGACAAACGCCGTTCGTACCGAAAATTTTCACGAAGCCTTAATGCTGAATGAAAAAATTAAAAAAAGTTGGGAAGGCCATCCACAGCGTTTTGTTATTGGAGCAGCCAGCGATTTCATTACAAAAATGGGTAAATCGACGAACATTATACGCGGTATTTTAAACGGCAAATCGTACGATGAAATTCAGACAACCGTTTCTTAAATCGCTATACAGGTCTGTTCAACAATAAGATTCAATTCTTCAATATACTTTGCGAAACTTTTTCTGAAATGAGTTCCGCCGACTCGCCCGTTAGATGACTGCCATCAAAAGTTTCGAAACCCGTTGGCGGCAAATCGATCCATTGCGCATTTGTTTCTAAAAGCTTCTTTTTAAAATCGATTTCATCGAACCCAGATAACCGATTCTCAAGCTGCATTAGCTCTTGAGATAACGGTAATCTCAAAACGTAAACAGCTATCCCTTTTTGGTGATATGATCTTAATTTTTCAAGCAACGTGCGCTCGACTCGGTCAGAAAATATATGGTCTTTAAATAAAGATTCGTAAGACGCAAGCGCCTGGGTCGGGTCATTTCGCTCTTGATGAGCCGGTGCAAATCCATTTGTTTGATATTTTTGAATCAAGATAGGCCCCTTCTCTTCTTTTTTCGAAAATGGGCTAGTCATATGATCGATCGAAATTTTTGGAAATAAGTCATCAGAAAAGGTCGGATTTTTTAGCTGTCGTATTTCTGCTGCAGACATTTTCACGTATTCGACAAGCTGATTGTTTTCAGCCCCACGCTCGGTCATTGAATGTGGGCTAACGGCAATGATTAAGCGACGTGGCGAACTAACTGAAAGTCGTTTGTCGATCAAATCAAAAAAATCAGGACCAAAACCAGATGAGTCAAAACCAAGATTAAAGCATTCAGTATCTAAATTTTTTGAAAAAATGGCTGGATCAAGGCCACGGTAAACACGCGAGTCTCCGACAATAAGGCATGGGTACTTTGTATCACCCAAAAATTTTTCGATCCAAAATTGTTTTTCTTCTTGAACTAGCGGATCCCTAGAATTACCAAAGCGCATCCCTACACAGTAGATGATTAATGTCGAAAAAATAAAAATAGCTGCCGTGATCGTTTTTTTCATAAAACCTTAAAATTGAAAATAAATAAATTGCTCTGAAGGCCCACGTAAGGCTAATGCCGCCAACCCAAGCAATGCCAGCCAAATATACTGGGCCCACGGATGGCCTAATAATACCCGACTTCTTTCTGGTAGACCGTAGCGAGAAACAAAATGCATCGCCACAGTGATCCATATTAAAAAATCATAATGCTTGCCGTTCACTCCATTCTGTAAAGAAAACATTTTCTGCAAAACTTGCATCGCTTGCGCAAAAGTGGGAGCTCTAAAAAAGATCCAAGCAAAAATTGTTAAAACAAAAATAATGAATGTCGCTAGTGCGCGACCTGCTATTGATTTTTCTAAACGCTTGGGCCAATGAGTTAATCTTTCGACCGACATATAAAAGGCATGAAGCGCGCCCCAAATACCAAAATTCCAAGAAGCTCCATGCCAAAATCCCGACACGATCATTGTTGTCCAAAGATTAACATGCGAACGAACAGCGCCTTTTCGATCGCCCCCCAAGGGAAAATAAACGTAATCTCGAAACCACGTCGAAAGTGAAATATGCCACCGCGTCCAAAATTCGCGAAAACTTGTCGACGTATAAGGTTCCTTGAAATTAAGACCAAAATTAAAACCCATTAGTTTTGCTAAGCCGCGGGCTATATCCGTGTAACCGCTAAAATCGCAATAGATTTGCAACGCAAAACAAACCATGACGTACCACCAATAAGCGCCAGAATAAGCATTGATGTTTGAAAATGCGGTATTCACTAATAAGGCCAAGTTATCGGCGATCACCGTCTTCTTGAAAAAACCAAGAACAATCAAGCGAAGGCCTTCAAAAGTCATGTCATCTTTCAAGTCGATAGGTTCAGCCAGCTGAGGCAACAAGTTATGGGGCCTTTCAATCGGGCCCGCAATCAAGCGCGGAAACATCGCTAAAAAAGAAAAATAATGAAAAATATTTTTTGTTGGCTCTAGTTTTTTTGAATAAACATCGATCACGTAACTTAAAGATTCGAATGTATAAAAACTGATTCCAATCGGAAGAATGGCTAAAAAAGACGGAGCCCTGACACTGACTAAAGCCGTATTCGTCACAGAAGCATAAACCGAAGCCCAAGAGTCCATTAGAAATTGAGAGTATTTAAATGAAATTAAAACACCCAAATTAAAAATTAAAGAAAAAGCTAAAAGAAAATTTCGGCGTGACCGTGAAGACGATTTAAATATGAGCAATGCTAAAGAAAAATCGAAAACACCCGTTAAAATCAAAAGCCAAAGAAATTGAACACTCCACCAGCCATAAAAAAAGAATGACGCCACGGTGATTAGAACCCATCGACTCATCAGATGATTTTTTAAATTGATCCACAGAACGTAAAAACAAATAAAGAATATAAAAAACTGGAACGAATTAAAAAGCATATTAAGGTCTAGAGACCCAAACAAAATCGCCACGCGGTCCGTAAATCGGTGACGGCGTAATCTCAGCTTTGATTTCATCGTCAGTCATCGGTTGCGTCGTTCCGTCGTTCATCATGTTGGCGGCCCAAATTTGCGAAACAATCACAACGTTTGTTTCCGGAGCCCGCGCTAAAATTCGATTCGCTAAACCCCCGCCAAACTGCGCATGAAAGTCACCGACCACAATCACTAAAACCTGATCTGGGTGTAGCTTCATATAGGCAGTCGCATTCCAAGCCATCGTGTCGTCCCACGTCGATTGCGCGATAAAATAACGGTCTAGTGAAGGACCCGGCGGCACGTGCATAATTTCAGTGAACCGCTGTTTGTAAGAATCACGCCCAACTTGAAAGTTTGGCGGCATCAGTTTTTGCTCGTCACTTGTTAAGCTTTCTAATCCTGTTTTGGCAATTTTAGACGTCACAAATCGCGGAATATTTAAAGCGATGGTCGTGGCTCCTTCAGACGTGTCTGGAAATAAAATTTGCTGTTTGTAAAACTGAAAATCAAATCCGGCCCACGCCACAGTTGTTAAAAACTGTTCGTCATTAAGTTCGTGAGTTAAATATTGGTTTACGAACGTTTGATCGGGGTAATTAAAAAACTCCATCCCGACAGAGACTTTGAAACCCTGCTGGCGAAGGCCGTTTAAAACTTGCACATGCTGATCGCGGTGTGCGGCTAAACCGTGGCTTTCGCCTAAAATAACGACTGAACCGGGCTTAATCTTTTCAAAAATGGCCGAGGGTTGAACGACTTTTAAAGTATCCCCTTGAAATAACTGTGCTTTCGCGGCTAAAGAAAGGGTTAATGATAGAAACAAAGGCAAAGTAACTGATTTAAACGATATATTTGTCATTGGGGCCCCCGACTCATCTATATTCGATTGACTAGGTACTGTAAACCTACTTATAAAGATACTTTGTTAATTTTAGTATTAATTTTTAAGAGGTATTTATGGCTAAAAAATCAGGACGTATCATTGTTACTTTAGAATGCACAGAAGCTAAAGGCGCTGGCAAACCAGTTTCTCGTTACACAACGACTAAAAACAAAACTAAAACTCCAGGTCGTCTAGAGAAAAAGAAATACAATCCAAACATGCAAAAGCACACTGTTCACCGCGAAACTAAATAATTTAATTTCTAATTAATTATTTATGATTCTAACTGATCAAGAGATTTTGAATTATATGGATAAAGGGCTCATTAAAATTGAGCCCTTTAATTTATCGTGCTTAGGCACGAATTCTTATGACGTGCACTTGGGCTCAACACTAGCTCTGTACGAATCAGATATCTTAGACGCCAAAGTTCACAATAAAATTAAATCTTTCGAAATTCCTGACGAAGGCTACGTGCTAACGCCAGATCAATTTTATTTAGGCGTCACCCAAGAATATACCGAAACTCATGCGCATGTTCCCTTCTTAGAAGGTAAATCAAGCATCGGTCGCTTAGGTATCGACATCCACGCCACAGCCGGCAAAGGCGACGTTGGCTTCTGCAATCACTGGACACTAGAAATCTCTGTGAAGAAGCCCGTGCGCGTCTACAAAGGTATGCCTATTGGCCAAGTGATCTATTTCGCAATCCAAGGCGACATCATCAACGCCTATAACAAAAAAGCCTCAGCCAAATACAATGACAAAACGGCCTACCCGGTCGAATCGATGATGTTTAAAAATAAGTTTTAAATAAATTAATTTTTATAGTTTTAAAAAAAAGCGAAAGACTAAGTCTTTCGCTTTTTTTACTCTTCGAACTATGGTTTTACCGGATTCGTGATCACCGTTGGGACTGCCGGCACAGGCGCCGTCGCTTCAGCGATCGTATTAAAGATCTTTCCTAAATCTAAACGCGTTGTACTTAAAATCCATTTTTGTGGATTTGTTGCAAACGAAGCAAAGGCTAGTTTTTCAGCCAACGTTTTCGGTGGTTTACCGTACTTCAACAAATACATAAATGTTCCAGGAAGCATCTCTTCTTTAAAGCTAGGGATTAAAGTCACGGCGACTGTTCTAATCGTATCGCGGAACACGGGGTACGCTAATAAGGCTTCGTCTTTATCGATTCGGTTATCATGATTTGTATCGTAGCCAGCGTATATCATTTCGACGTACTGAAGAACGTGTGGAAATAGATTCGCATCGCCCAAGTAGACAACTTTGTCTGCATTAGGCACGTGTCCAGCCGCCTTTAATAGATTCATGAAGTACTCTTTGCGTTGATCTTCAGTGAATTCATTCTTAAGACTTAAAAATAACGGAAGGTCTGCGAACATATCTGTTTCGTTTAAGTAAAACTGAAGTAAGCAATCTTCAGGAATAGCAGTCGAAGATTTCAGTTCATCCGCAAAGCCCGGAAGGCATCGTTTCGCAATGGCATCTTTTCCTGAGTTCGCGCGAAACAATCCCGACAAAATATGTAGAACTAAATCGTGCGTCTCATTTAAACTGATGACCGTGTCGCCGTCAGAACTTGTCAAAAATAGACTAGCTTCGCGAAACCGTGAAGAAATAAACGTACCTGACGTTTTAGCATCAATAACATCCAAATCTAAAACGATTCCTTTAAACTGATTAAAGGCGGCTTCGACTTCAGACTGCGTAAGACCCGTGATATTTTCAATATGACTCGCATCATTCGAGTACGACTGAATAAACCAGTGAACACCCGCGCGCGCCAAATTAGAGAACAATACATCGTTATAATGGTAGGTACCCGAATCAACTGATAATATTTTTAAAAATTTCTTATCATTAAAGTTTAAAGGAACTTTGGAACTTAAAACTTGCCTTAATTCTAATAAGCCTTTTTGAAGTTCGATATCTGCCGCGGCATTGTCAGATGCCTTCTGCAAGATTGTTTTCAGTTCAAGTTGGTTTAAGGTTGGCTTTGATTCAAAAGTTTGCGCGATGATTTTTTGCACTTTTATAAACTGAAGAATTTGTTTTGAAATCTGCTGGGCTGCTGAAATATTAAATCCTGGCAAAATCTGACCTTGTAGACGCTGATCAGGCGCATTTAATAAATTCGCAAAAAACCCATCTAATAACGACTTAATGCTTCCAATACGAATTGTTTTAGTTAAAAAATCTTTTTCTTGTAAAGCCTGAATCAACTGAGTGATTTCATCAGAAGAAATCATTTGCGTGTCTTTCGCGATCAAAACACGTTCGATCAACTGAAGCGTGTCGGTCGAAATCTTGTCGTATTGGTCCCACGACTCAAGCTTCCGATCCTCAGCTAAGTCTTTAGCAAAGTATTCGTAACGAAGAAGCTGAAATAAGCCTTCATTTAAGACCATACCCAAAGTTGACCACTCTTGATTTTGTAAAGAAAAAGGACCGCCGATCAGAGCCACTTTAACTTTTTTTACAATTTCGCGAGCATTTTCTATTTTATCAACTGTCGTTTGCTTTGAGTTCGCAAATAATAGAATTTCTTTCCCGAAGCTAACCATATCGTCGACGTAATAAGGACGAGCTTGGCGAATAAACTCGCCGGTTAAGTTTTGAATAACTGCTTCCAGATCATCATGCGCCATATAAAACGCGGCTTCTTTTTGCGCGACGTCTTTCGGTTGAATATTTTTATCCCATTTAAAAGTTAAAATCTTCATTGATTTATTCAATCGAACTAAGTCTGGAGTTAGCCGCGCCAAGATTTCAACTAGCTGCTTTATTTCGTCTTTATGGATGACGTGAGTATCTCCGCCAATCAGTACGATTTTAAACTTCATCAGTTCGGCTAAAAATGCTGGTGAAAAATGACTTGAGTCCTTGATAAAGTTTTTCTCGATGAACTGCGCGATTTCTTCAGGGGTATAAACATCTTTCATATCGCCGCGAATATTATCTTTAAAGGTAATAAACACTTCTTGTAAGCATTGAAAAGCACTGGCCGCTTCGGCGTTAGTGGCGTCACCTGCGACGAATAATTTTAACTGACCCGCCGCTTGATCCAAGCATTTTGCACTTTGAATTTCGACGACTTGATTGGCGACTTTTTTCTCGCCCATTTTTAAGCCGCAGCCAAATAAAGCTAAGGATAAAAACGCCGTGATTAAATATTTAGAAAACATATTGAAGGCCTCCGTAAATACGGTCGTTGGCTTGATTATCTTTTAAAAAATTACCGTCAGTCGAAGAATTGTCTTCAACGCCTAGGATATCAAAACCTAAATTGACGTTCACTTGCCGAAACGCCTCGTAAGCGACAAGGCCCGACAAGACTGAACCTTTTAGCGCACTGTCGTATGTCCATTTCAAAGAGGTTAGCACCGGCTTCTTATTAACGATAGCGACGTCAGACTGAAATGCAATGGCCAAAGGTTTTTTGAATTGTGTTCTTTGGGTTGCAAACGTCGTAATGCTTAGGCTCCCGTCGGCCATCAAATCACGAATTTCACCACCGACAACTTCGGCGTACGAAAGTTCAACGATGAACGTGCGTTCTAGCAATTGGGATAAATCTGTTGATAACCAGACGCTGTAAATCTTTAAAGGTTCTAGGTGCTGCAAGGCTTCCCCGTCGACGGCGGTTCCGTTCTCTGGATGATCTTCAATATAACTAATTGTTGATTTCAATAACGATCCGTCGATATTCAAATCGATCGCGCTTGTCTTACTGTATTCAACCACCGGAGACAATTTGACTTGGCCGATAAAATCCATCGCGGTGGCGTAGGTGTCGCGCGATATCGGAACTTCTGAAATGGGCTTACGCGCATAAGAAACTTGAATCAACGGACGCGCCCCTTTTTCAGGTGAATCTATAAATACCGAACCTGCGTAACCGTCATGATTAATCACGTCACTGATGCTGTAGTCGCGGATCGCATAGACGATATCATGATTTTGACTAGCGAACGAAAGCTGTTGGGGCGGTCTTTTCGCCCAACGGTTTGCTGACTTAATTTTTCCATCTTCAGCGTAAACTTGCGGTCCTTGATTCGGCACATAGTACGGATAATATCCTGCATGAAAACCAACATTAGAAATATGAGCCCCGACGTGGGCTCCCACAAGTCCCTGCTCTCGAAATTCGAGTAAATCATTCGAGAAATACGGATTGAATAAACCTAGATTTTGTTGCCCATCGGCAAAGCTAAAGACTTCTCTTTTTCGACCAATAGATAAAAAATTAAGTTCATCAACGCCATGAAGCCCGACGTAGGCTTCGGGCACGGCGAAATAGGAACTTTTCGGCGCAGAAAAAGTTCCCGCTAAACCGTGAAATTTATAATTCATTAAAAAATCTGAGCTTTGAAATACACCTTCGATCTGACCTTTTTGTTGCGTTGAGTTTTCAGAAGGATCTTCAGAAAAATATTGTAGATTTGAAAGTGAAGCGTCTAACTGAATGAGCTTTGGACGCGAATCATTGTTGTCTAAAAAACCGCCAAATGACGACGTACCGATTTCGGCCGCATTTAGCACTTGAGAAGTAAAAATGAAGGCGTAGACTACACTGAAATAGAGCAATTGCTTTAACATAGCCGACTACTGAACAATGAGTGGCATATCGAGTCAATCACCCAGCCACAGATTGACGTTTTCCGGCTAAAAAATTGTAATTAATTCTACGGCTTATTTTGCCAAGGAGCACACCATGACGCAGTCCAAACAAGTTGAAGATTTTCTGCTAAAAATGTGGGCAGATTACATAAAAATGAATCCGCAAGCCGACAAGATTTTTAATCTTTTTTCACAGAACGGCGAAACGGTTTTAAATGATCATATTGCTTTACGCACTTTCAATCACCCGACATTAGGAATTAAATCTTTAGCGAAAGTTTTTACCGATATGGGTTACAAAGAGGCTGGCGAATACTTTTTTAAAGAAAAAAAATTATACGCCCAACACTTTGAACATCCAGATAGCGAATTGCCGAAAATTTTTATTTCTGAATTGGAACTTCAAAAAGTTTCCGCTTTCGTTAGCGAAACCTTAAATCAATGTGCCGAACAAATTCCTTCTTCAGCCATCGCCGATAAAAACTTTAGCTTTAGCGGACGTCATTGGAATATTAATTATTCGACCTATCAAAAGTTAGCCGAAGAAAGTGAATATGCTTCTTGGGTTTACGCGTTTGGCTTTAGACCAAACCACTTTACAGTCAGCGTGAACCACTTAAAACATTTCACTGATCTTGCAAAATTAAATACGTATTTAAAAGATAATGGATTTAAATTGAATGCGTCAGGCGGAGAAATCAAAGGAACGCCGGCAGAGCTTTTAGAGCAAAGTTCAACAATGGCCGGAGAAATTCAGTGGCAGTTCGGAAACGGAATGTACTCGATCCCGGCTTGTTACTATGAATTTGCAAAACGCTACCCGATGACTTCAGGAAAGCTGTACCAAGGGTTTATTGCCAAATCGGCAGATAAAATTTTCGAAAGCACCAATCGCGCAAATTAATTCAAAAATTTGAAAATTTTTAAGCAAAAAAAGTGGTTTAGGCCACTTTTTTTATGATGTTATGTAAAGTCTCTTGATCTTGCGTTGGCTTCCAACGCGCGTGATTTTCTAAAAAGACTTTCGCAATTTGTGGATCAAACTGTGTTCCCGTGCATCTTTTAATTTCTGAATAAATGATGTCATCTGGTAAACCTTTTCGGTACACGCGATTTTCAGCCATCGCATCGTACGTGTCGACCACTAAAATAATTCTAGAAATTAATGGAATCGCTTCACCCGCTAATTTATCGGGATAGCCTTCACCGTCTAAGCGCTCGTGATGACCACGAACGGCAGGTAAAATTTGGTTGAAAAATGGATGTGCACCTAAGGGCTGAATGATCTGTTCGCTGATGACGCTATGATTTCTCATGATGTCTAATTCGCGTGGATCTAACTTTGAAGGCTTAAGTAGAACTTCTTTTTCGATTCCGATTTTACCGATGTCGTGCAGAAGTCCAGAAAACTCGGCGACTTTTTGTTCAAACTCATTAAGCCCTACATCAGCCGATAACTTTTTGCAGTATTCACCGACCCGAAGACAATGTTGGTAAGTTGTCGGTTCGACGGCGTGTAAAGACTGCAGCAAAGCATGAACTGAATCATAAGCCCAATCCGGAATATCACCCCAAGCCATGGATCCCCCTAATGGGTTCTATTCGGATTTTAACAACCTAGACTTGAGCTTCACCGCATAAATTCTCATAATGAAACGATGAAAAAGCTTAATTCTAAAATTCTAGTTGGTTTTATAATCGCAGTCGCATTTCATTTGTTTAATCCAACCCAAGCTCAAGCTCAAAAATTCAAAGTTAAAAAAGTAAAAGGCCGGTCGGCGCTGATTGAAACATCGGTTCCGCTTGAAGAAGGAAAAACATACGAACTACAAACTGAAGTGATCTCGACCGATGTGAATTACTCGAACACGGGATTTAAATCGCGCCAAAACTCATTCACATTAGGAGTCGATTTAAGTTACCTAAAGGGCGATACGGCACAAAACACCTCTTACGACGTTCAAGCCCGCTACGGCTGGAATTTTTCATATATCGAGTTTGGAGTCGTTGGACGCCTTAAGTCTGTCGACAGAGGCTCTGGGGCCACCACAGACTTCGCTGCGGGCGGATACTTTGATTACAACTTGGTAACGAACAGAGACTCAAAAAATTTAATTTATGGACCCTTTGGACTACTGACGCTGGGTACACTTCAATCGACGGGCGGCGCAAGTGCTAATCTGATCGATTTAAATGCCGGTGGTTTCGTGAGTTTATTTTTTGCGCAAAGCTCGGCCGCTTTAAGATTTGAACTTTATGCGGATGTGGAACAAGTAAGTTCGTCGGTGGGACAAAACACGCTGACCGGTGCTGGTGGACGTGGGTTGATTATTGTTTATTTCTAAATCTTGCTAGATTAACAGTCCCCACTTCAAACTCACCAGCACAAAATAAAAAAAGCCCACATCCGTAAAGATGTGAGCTTGAAATTTTCAATCATTAATGATCTCTCTATTTCAATTAAGAAACAGAAACTACCATTTAACGTCTTTAACGTCGTAACCCCATTGAGATAATGCACCTTTGTACATACCTTTAATGAAATCTTGAGCTTGCTCTGGTTTTAAACCTAAAGCAGCCGCAGAACGATTTGTTAATTCACGAGCTGAAGATGCATCACCTGCGCTGAAATCTTTGAAAGCTGCTAAAGCTTCATTGAAGTGAACACCGAAAGCTGTTTTGAAAGTACGGTCAACGTCAGTTTCAGTTACTTTTCCACGCTCAGCACCGTTTACTGCTAAAGAATTTAAAGCTGAAGCTACTGCTGTCGCTTTAGAAACTGATAAACCGTAAGATTTAACTAATTTGTCAGCGCCCGCTTTGATTAAAGCAACATTCTCTTCAGATTTGATAGCTTTAGAGTTTGTGTCAGAAGCAGAATTTGCACCTTTTGTATTGATCGCTTGACCGAAGTTACCAGCAGTTGTGTTCGCAGAGTAAAGAACTCCGTTTTTACCTAACCAGTATGTTTTAGTAGCGATATTTTCCCAGTATGCGCCCGTTGTTCCTACACCAATTGTCGTTCCGTTGATGAAGCCAGCGAATTGAGATGGAGTTGCGTTGTATTTGAAGTTTCCTAAATCATCGTAAACTTTAGCTTGGCCAGAAGAATCGAATTTAACATACCAAAGATCATCAGAACCAAAACCTTGGCTGTTGTATGTTGGATCAGCTGAAACTGTTACGCGTTTGCCAGTTGAACGTACGAAAGTACATCCCGGAGTTGGAGCTGAAGTTGTACGGCAAGCATCACCGAAAACTGTTTCATACGGATATTTTAAGATATCAGATGAATCAACAGGAGGTGTTGTAGTTGGTGGAGTGTAAGTGCTGCCGCCACCACCACCACCACCGCCGCAAGCTGATAATAAAGATACTGTTAGTGCCAAGCTGGCTCCAAGAGCCCATTGTTTCATTTTCATTTTAATCCCCTTAGTGTTTGTTGTTTGGACAGTGACGTTCTTTGCAAAACTGGTGACCAACTTTTTTGACACCACACTTTGCTAAAGCTCCCCGCACTTATCCAATATTTTTTGTCGTCATACCAAGTAGCTTTTACTTAGTTAAAAAAACTAAATAAATTTTTTTGCTGCGATATTAGACTTATCAAATAATTTTTTCAGACTATTTCATAATTTAACATCGCAGCTACAAACCAATTGAATTGAACTAGTAATTTAAAAGTACGCGTAAGATCTGATCACCGCAGTAGTAGTCCATCGCGTAACCCGAATCTTTACCTAAATACACGGGTGCATCTAGGGCGGTGCAACCTTTCTCGGCTTTTAATCTAAGCTTTGCTGGCACCACTATTTTTTGTTCCAAACCATTTTGGCTCATCACCGGAACAGAGAACTTATGGCCCCGACTTAAACGGCTGCCTTCTGTTCTAAATACCGCCGGCAATTTTTCGCCAGGATATTTTGAATCCACGACCGTTATCGGAAACTGCAATTGAATGAAAACATCACTGCCGTAGAAAGAATAGCGATCAAGACTGCGTGTTGCCACTTGGTTCGAAAGCATATCGTGATATTCTAATTCACTGTTCGTCACTAAGAACACACCGGCTCGGCGACCCGATTGAAAACCCGAGTGAACCGCTAAGGCCGTATCAAAGATCGCACGCTGTGATGACATCACTTTATCGGTTACTTTTCTTTCTCCCAAATCCAACATCGTCACGCGTTGACTTTGGTGAGCTTCGATTCCGTACCACATTGTGCCGCGCGTTTCGCTTGAACTACTGCCTAAATTCAACGTGTTGTCTTTATACGTATCGATCAAATTGCGGTTAATGTTTAAAGCCGTAAAGCTTCTGTCAATGGCCACCTGCCCGTTACTAACTTGCCCGACGTAGAAATTATTTGAATAAGACGGTTTGATTTCTGTTCCTAGATTTTTCGCTACTAAGACAGAAACTAAACCTTGTTGCACGCTTTGAATATCAGGTTGAATGATATCGACGATGCGTCCGTCACCAACATTCGCGACCTGGTTTAAAGCAAAATCTTTATCAAGATAGTAGAAACGAATATCCATCGGCGTTTGCATAACTTGGCCGGGTTCTGTTTGACCTAATAGATCAAGTGGACTCCATACTTTTCGAACTTCTTGGCCTTTACCCACCCAGGCTGGACGCAGTTCGTTTCCGACTTTCATCCATTGTGGTTTTGGCGGCATTAAAACGTGGTAATCATTGTATTTAAAATATTTTTTCAAATTCATATTTTCATCGAAAATATAAAAGTGATCAATGTATTCGCCGCGACGTGATTGCAGACCGTCTTGATCTGGGTATTCTAGGAACCGCACGATATATTCGGAGCGTCCGTCTTGGTCGATATCGAGTCTAATTTTTTGTTGGAGTACGGCTAAGTCAAAAGCTCCGTCAAATTTTAAATTTTGAATGGCCGTCATCTGATAAGCACCGTTCATGAATTTATTCATGGCTAAGTTCACGGATTTTTTATTTCTCATATCCGGACCAACCACTAAATAATCACGCGCCGCCTGGCGGTTGTCGTAGACTTCATCGACCAAACTAAATGACATATTCTGCGGACGTGAAATGGTCGCAATTCTTGAAATTTCAGGATCTTGCATTGTTTTAGAAACGCTGACGATCACTTCGGCGTTCACTTCAAATTGACGGTGAACTTTTCCGTTGATTTTAACAGTAACTAAGTAAGCTAATTCACTTGGCATACGTGATAGGTACGCTTGTTTTTGATCGCGAATTCTTAAATTTACTTTTAAAGTTTTTTCTTCTAACGAACCCCAAGATTTAATGTCGCTACCTTCTAAACTAACCACGCCCGGGTAAATGCTATCGGCCTGTGTGGGTTTAATTTCGATTTTGATTTGATCTTTGCTGGCTTTCCAAAAGTTTTTTAATTTAAACGTAAAATTTAAATCTAAAGACTTACGATCCCAAATGATCGACTGCGCGTCTTTATCGGCTGGTAAAATTAACGTTTGCTCGCTGACCGTCATTGCGTTCTTAATATCTAGTAAACCCGAAAGAATATTTTTGACGTAAGCTGATTTCGAATTGACGACGCGGCCAGCGGTATTGGCTGGTCCTTCGATCACGTTGGTTTCTTGACCGATGGCGCGCGCACCTAAAATGAGACGAGGGTAAATATCTTTGGGTAAGACTCCGCGCGACAACATTTCAGCAACCGCACCCGTTACGAATGGGGTCGCTTGCGAAGTTCCTGATAAATAATCGTAGCCGATAAATCCAGGCATGCGTTTCGAGCGGATGTGCATCGGAATTGTCGATAAGATTTCTGTTCCGGGGGCTGCGATATCGACGCCATAACCGAAATTAGAAAAACTAGCTAATGCGCCGTCAGGTCTGTGGGCAGCAACGCAAATAACACCTTTATACTGACACGGACGTAATAACGCTGATGTCGAATCATTACCAGCCGCAGCAACAATAATAATACCGCGACGTTCAGCTTCGCTGATGGCGTCTTTCATGACGTCAGAGTCTTGATCTTCGGGCCATCCTAAAGAAAGATTAATAACTTGAGCTCCAGAATTCATCGCGTAGATAATTCCGCGAGCGATACGTTCACTCAAATTGCCCGCATTCGAATACCCGTTACGAACATTTTCAGACGGAGATAAATCAACGCTGTAAGGCTTAATCGGTTGGTTCGGCGCATCACCAATGACTTGAACTGGGATGATTTCGATATCATTCGTTACTGAAGCAATAATTCCCGCAACGTGAGTTCCGTGCCCCACAGTGTCTGCGAAGTCAGGGCTGCCGATAATATTACTTGGAGTGGGCGCTAAGCCTTTATCTAAGATACTCCATCCTAAACAATCGGCCGGATAAACGTTAGCCGGTGATTGTAAGGCGTCGGTACGACATTGAGTTTCGTCTGTGCCGTCTTGAATACATTTACGGTACGTATTAAATGCCGCACACTTTGGAGCATTTTGATAAATCAAAGAACTGAGTTCGGGATGAGAGTAATCAATGCCCGTATCTAAAATCGCCACTTTGATTTTTTTGGGATTTACTTTTTTAGGTAACGTACTGATATCAATATCTTGCCCGGCAACGCCTAACATTCTGTAGGTTTGCAAGGGATTCAAATCGATACCGATTGTTTGCCCAGAATTCTTAAGACCCCAGCGTAAGCTTTGGTGCTGAAGACCTTCAACGGCGAAAGACTGGTAACCTACAAGACACAATGTTATTACAAATATTTTTTTCATCAGGACTGGAGCATTGCAAGATTCGCGACCAAACAATTTGGCACCAAAACTGATTGCTGCGTTGCTAAAACGCAAACCCAGTAGAATTTACCGGGTCGGTTAAGAGCTTAACGCCAAAGGTACCCTGGCCGGGCGCCCTGGTACCTTTTTTAACTTATTCTTTACTGAGCACTTAGGCGCGTCGTCATTAACTCTGTCGGTACCATTTTAAATTTACCAGAAAGAAGACTTACTAAGCCATTTCCGTAATCAGATTTTTTTGTAGGTTCGCCTAAAACAAACGGTGTGTAGATACCGTCATCACCATCTTCATCACCCACGCGGAAGCCAGCGAAGTCGATGTAGTAAATGAATTTATCAACGCCCAAGGCATTTAATAAATAGCCTTGCGGAATTTTTTCGTCGATCACGTAAAGCACATCTGCCATCCAACGGTTTTGCGCACGCACGTCTGTCGGAAAGTTTCTTGATAACTTAATTAGCTTTTCAGTCCAGCTTTCAAGACATTCGTAATTTGTTCCTTTTGACCAAGCCGACACCGGCACAGTTTGCACTTCGTTATTTGGCCCACCTGGAGATTGATTCGCCTGGCACTCTTGCATGTATGCTTGAAGACCCGCTTTTTCATCACCATTACCTAAAATTTTCATAATATTATTATAGACAACTTTATCTTGAGCGCGTGCCTTATTACCACCAATTTCGCTTAGCTTTTGGAAAAAATGGGATAAGAAACGTGGTTTATCTATTTTCACATCGGCCGCTTCAGGAGCTAAAATAATATTTTTAATCGTATCTAAAGCTTCTGGTAACAACGTCAAATGCGAAGTAATTCTATAGAAATCAATTTTCTTCGTCGCATATAAAGCGCCATCTGGGATTGTGGCGTTGCTAGCGATCTTGACGTCTACATTTTTTAAATTATCGCGTAACTCTTGAATGATCGACTGAAGATCAGCTTGCTTGATGCTCCAACCACTCCAAACGTGATCTACAGTTGCAACTGATTTCAAGGCCTTTGAACGATCGGCTTCTAAATCAGAATCAGATCGAATCATACGCCAGTACGCTTTACCATAGGGCATTTGCGATGGATTTTGTGAGTTCTGTGCAAACGATGGCGCATTCTTACCCACGTTTTTAGCTAAGACCGCATCTAAAATACCTAAGCTGAATCCAAATTTATCAGATCCTTTTAGCTCTCCACGTTGATATAAAGAGAACTGCAATGCTTTATTCACAACCGTTGAACCCGGAGGCGCCACCATTTCAGGTTTATAAACTGATAAGATGTGCTCTTCATCCATTTTTGTCGCTTTAAACCATAAGATATTTTTTTGGATCTCGGTCGTTTTTAAATTGTGGTTAATTTCGTAACGACGATATTTAAAGTTTTCACGCAGTGGCCAAGTGTTCGATTGCTTAATTAAAG
>JACMQO010000091.1 GCA_014376935.1 Bdellovibrio sp. | reverse complement strand
TGGTCATAGGCTCTCCATTACCGGAGCAATTATTTCAGATTGATCAACGAAAAATTATCGGTCTAATCATCGACATTCATTCCTTACAAAAAATTAGAAAAAATCGTTTAGAGAAATTCGGTCAGGACTCCGGCGGAGAATACGCCTCGCTCAATCAAATCATGCAAGAGATCGAATACGCGGAAACATTATTCAAACAAAATCGCCGCTGGCCCGTGTTTAACGTGACCGAGCGGGCTTTAGAAGAAACGGCCAGCGAAATCGTACGCGTGATTGCTTCACGACTTGGCCTGCCGGCCTCTGTTCTTTTTTAAAAAATTGTTGCTTTACCCTTTTTCTTGGTCGCCGCTGATGGCTTGAAAAAGAATCTGTGCGGTTTCTACAGAGGGTCCCGTCGATTTGTAGTAATACACGAAGTTCATTTTATAGTCGAAATCCAAGACACGAATGTGGTTCAAACGACCACCACGAACCTGCTTACGAATCGAGTGAGAAGGTAAAAACCCAATCCCTAATCCCGTCTCAATCACGCGTTTTAATGTTCCTACGTTAGCCGACTCAAATACCGACTGCAGGGCTCCCACACGGTCTTTTAAAATCTGATCGAACTCTGGAAACTCGTTCGCGAAATGCACGTAAGGAATTTTTTTGATTTCATTTAGCTCTAATCGCGGTGGATAAAATTCATCTTTACCTGAACCCACTAACCACATTTCTTCTTGAAATAAAATTTGGGCTTTTGAATCTGGCAACGTCGTTTTAAAGTTCTTTTCAACATCGGGTAAAACTAAAATATCTAGTTCGCCTTTTTTATAACTTTGAATCAAAGCTTCGCCCGTCGCGTAATCGACTTTGATTTTAAAGTCTGGATTGTATTTTAATAGACGACTTACGACCGGACTCATTAAATGAAGACCGATTGAATTTAGTGTTCCAATGCGAAGTTCGCCGTGCAGTTGCGCGCCCACCGATTTAATGGATACTTCGGCTTGCTGAACCAGGCTTAATATTTTCTTCGCGTGTTCATAAAGAACTTCACCTTGAGCCGTCATTTTGATTTGCTTCGCGCCCCGAACGATCAGCTCAACACCCAATTCGTCTTCTAAGTTTTTCATCTGCTGACTGACTGCTGGCTGAGTCAAAAATAATTTATCTGCCGCCGCAGTCATACTGCCTTCGGATGCCACTGTGACGAAAGTCTGGAGTTGAGATAAATTAAGCACTAAGCCTCCGAATTTATTATGGTATATATTACTAATTAACGCTTTCTAGCCTAACAACATTATGTATATAATACTAGCTGGTAATCAATTATTAAGTTTGCACCATAGCGAGGACACCAATGCTAAGATTTCCATTACGACTTCAAAATATAAACGCAAAGTTGTCATATTTTTCATTTTTGTTTTTAGCGATCTCTTTTCTATTTCCGGCCGTTGGTTTTTCAAGAACTTTTAAAAATGCCTATATTAGTTTTGAAATGCTAGACACTTGGAAATGTAATTTAGAACAAACAGAATGGGTTTGCCGCGCCGAAGATCCGCAAGAGGCGAAAGAGGCCGTTATTATTTTAACGGCGAAAGAAAAAGGACCGACAGATACTTTCCCGTTGTATGAAAGCCATATGAATAATTCGATCTCGACCCCATCGCGTACGGGCGGAATGTTAACATCAACCGTTGTTTACAAAGCCATGCAAAATAAAGTGAACGATCAGGTTTGGTTAGATTCTTTACATACCAACAGTGAAGTTCAAAATTATCACACCCGTTACTTAGCGACCATTAAAGACCAAATCGCAATTCTAATTACATTCAGCGCCCATAACCGTTTCTACGCGAAACACAGTACAAACTTCAACAACACGATCAAATCTTTACGCGTTATCGCCAGCAAAGATTTACTAACACGACCTGATTTAGGGCCTTTACGTGGAGCAGGAGAAACTTTAGGTACGGGGATCGGACAAGCCATGCCCGCTGATCTTTTGGCTTCTGAAGATGGAAGCTCAAATTCTAAAAAAGGAATTTTCAAAAATAAAATGGTGTTGGGCTTAGCGATTCTGATTGGTGCGGCTTTACTTTACATTATTTTACGTTTGATAAAAAAAAAATAGAACGTTAGATCGATCTATTTTTTCTGCTAAATAAATCTATAATTTTAATTCATCACAAAATCTGTGAAGTAGACGTCTTTAACTAGGCCTTTGTCTAAAACCTTATTCACTTCTTCGACGATTTTATCTTTTAAAAAAAGTTTCCCCTGAATACTTTCAAGGTCGTCGAAAGTCTTATCGTTTAAAACGCGCACGATTTTATCACGCGCTTTAGCTCGGTTCTCTAAATCCATGATCTCTTGAAAAGATTCCGGGCCAATCATATCTAAGTTCACTTGTAATCGAATTGTCCGTTTCGGCATGCCTGCTAAATTCACCACGAACTTATCCATCGTGTAAACCATCGAAGCCCCAACGAATTTATCTTGTAGGCTGGCTGGCTGGCGTAATTTGGCTTCGGTTAAAGTAGCCGGTTCGTGCCCGATCGTAGCAATAAAAACCCAATACGAGCCTAAACCAAGACACGCCATATTGAGCGTTACAAACAAAGCCAAACCAATTTTTTTAACCTTTGGACTCATGAAACCTCTTTAGCAGCTGCAGATAAAAATCAGAAAACAATTATGTTATACAAATCAATCGGCTTATTCGTTTTGAGTCTTAAGACTTACTTTCACTATTTTCAGAAGTAAGATCTCAATCTGAGACACGAGGTTCTGAGGCACAGACCAGCTAAAATTCAATTGTGCAAGACCTTCATAATCACCTAGAATGAGTCGATAAGAGACCCATGAATTTATTACGGCTGAATTTCTTTATTTTAACGTTTTTCGTATTTGCGACTTATTCTGAGGCGCAGACAGAAATCGTTGCGCCGCAAGATTCGTCAGGTGTTATCAAACGCCCTTCTGAAATATTAAATCTATCGGAAGAAAAGCTCATTCAAACAAACGCATTACTAGCAGATAAAACTAGCCGTCAGCTGTACATGATGCAAAATTCAAATTTTAGCTCGGGCCAAACAGATTCTGTTTTTGATATTGATATCGGAAAAAATGACGGTAACAAAACAAAACGCGATGATAAAAAAACTCCCGAAGGCATTTACGTTCTTCAGCAAAAAAAGACCCCGCCTGAAATCCCATTTCAACTTTACGGAACGATGGCATTTACAACAAATTATCCAAACGTCTTCGATAAATTCGAAAACAAAACAGGCTCGGGCATTTGGCTTCATTCTGTGCCCGATAACGTGGCTTTAAATCGTGGTTCAAAAGGCTGCGTGGTTTTAAGAAATGATGCCATTAAAAAAGTAGAGCAGCATATTTCATTAAATAAAACTTTGATGATCATCAACAACCAAATTCATTGGTTAACAAGCGATGAACACGACAAGAAAAAAACCGAAGCCATGACGTGGTTAAATACGTGGAAAGATCTATGGGAAAAACAAGATCTACAAGCCTACATCGATAATTATTCAGACCAGTTTTCAGATCCAAATTATAATAAAATATCATGGTTAAAACACAAAGAGTCACTGAAAGAAAAATACAAATACGTCAAAGTAAATTTATCAGCGCCCAATATTTTCAGTTTAAAAGATCAATATTTATTTCAATTCGTTCAAGACTACGAATCTGACGGCCACAAAGATAAAGGCATTAAAAACCTTTACGTGGTTCAAGAAAAAGGTAAATTCAAAATCCTACGCGAAGAGTGGGTTGCCGTTAACGACTAGCTAATTTGAAAATGCTTAGGCTCTTACGAGCCACAAGCTGAATTAGGAACAAACTCGTACTGGCAAGCGGCCATACCTTCAATCGTAATATCTGAACGCTGTTTTAGGTCACCTTTGATGACAGAACCTTTTTCAGGACACTCACGAAAGAAAACTTTCGTCGGCTTTTTTAAACCAGACACTTTTGCATTGGCCACGCAAAACTTATTGCGATCTTCGATCACTTTTTTTAATTTGATCCGAACACATGACTTTGCTTCTAAGACTGCGCAATCGGCAAAAGAAACCGTGCTTAAAAAGCTAAAACATAAAAATAAAATTAAACATTTCATAACTAATCCTTTCTTTAAGACGTCTGGCTTAGAAAATAAAAAAGGACCTAGTTAGGTCCTTTTTTAAATTGTAATTCGAATATTAAAAACTAAACGATATCGTTGTCTTCTTTTTCGATATCTAATTTTTCAGATTGAGCTTCTAAATCAACTAAAGATTTGTCGTAAGCTAAGATGTCTTCTTTTTTAACTAAACCTAAACGAACATTTAAATCAAATAGACGTTTATCAAATTTAAGATCCAATAAAGCTTTATGTAATGACATGCAAAACTCCTTTTAAAATGTGAACCACGAACAAGGATCTATGTATTAGCTTACTTTTTAGCTAAAATCTACTAATTCCAATATTTTGGGCCGTCGTCTTTTTTGTTTAATTTTTCGTTATCGACAACCAACCGTAGATTACTGGTTTTTTTCTTTAATTTAGCCTTCGTTTGACGCATTTTCCACCGCGCATGAAGCAATAAAAAGATAAATCCAACCAAAGCCCCGCCCAAATGCGCCAAATACGCGACTTCACTGCCCGCAACTCCAGTCGTCAACAAAGACGATAAGTCCAAACCCGCCGCGATCATGGCAAAATATTTGGCCTTCATGGGGAATAAGCCCATAAAATACATCGTTCTTTCTGAAAAGACGATGCCATAGGCCACTAAAAGGCCAAATAACGCGCCCGAAGCTCCCATCACCGGAATAACCATAGGAGCCTGAGAGCCCGTGATCACCGCGTACAACCCAACAGATACGCAATAAATAACCGCGGCCCCAACACCAGTCACAAAGAAGTAAGTCGTAAAAAACTTAGCCCCCCAATGTTTTTCAAGCTCGGACCCGAACATCCACAGCATCAGTAAATTAAATAAAATATGAAACGGTGACAGCGCATGAAAAAATAAATACGTCACCAATTGCCAAGCATAAAACTTTTCAATGACTTGATCAGGATGAAGAATAAAGAACGAGCTAACGTTCACATGCAGCAAGCGCTCTAAAACGATTTGGACTAAAAACCAAACGCCCGCGATCGCAATCACTAATTTTTTTACAACCGGAGTTAATGGATTAATTTGAACCGAACTCATAAATCCCCTTTATGACTGACTTCTGCTAGCTGCTAAATTTTTAAAATAAGTTTCAAACTGCTTATAACTTTCTTCAACCGTCTCGATGACTAATTTTGTTTCTGCAATTAACGGAAAAAAATTAAGATCGCCATTCCAGCGCGGAACAATATGGTAATGCAGATGATCTGGAATCCCCGCACCGGCCGTCGCCCCATGGTTCATGCCGGTATTAAAACCCTGCGGATTATAAATGGCTTGAATGGCATCCATCGCAAGTCTTAAGGTTTGGTGTAAATCCATAAAAGCAGCATCGGTTAAATCAAAAATTTGTCCAATATGATTTAACGGCAACACCAAAACGTGCCCCGTATTGTACGGGAATTTATTCAAAATAATTTGGCTGTATTCTGTTTTGTAAACGCAAAGCGTATCGACGCTGGGTTGATTTTTAGCGCTATCACAAAATACACAACCTGACGGTTTTAAAATCTTACGAACATATTTTAGTCGTGCCGGGCGAAAAAAAATATCGCGCTCGATCGGCCAGATTTGTTCATTTAATTTTAAAAGTGGAACTTTATTTTCTGATTTTTCTAAAGACGAATTTTTTAAAGCTGATTTATTTTTCAAAGAAGAACTTTTTTTCGAAGATTTTGTCGTCTTAGACTTGACCTTTGAAACTGGTTTTTGTTTTGAGTTTTTAGCTTTCTCAAGCGTCTTTCTTTTAGCCATGAAAAACTATTCCCAATACCCTGGCATTAAATAAAGCGGTTGATTCAAATACTGCGTGTGCATAACTGATTTAACCAATTCAGCCGGAGATGACTTCTTCGCTAAAACTTTGGTAATTTCATCTAAAGAGTTCAAATCGTCTTCTTCATCATCGCCCGCAAGACTTAATAAATCCATCAAACCTGGGCGTTCTTTTTTAGGTTTAAAAATACGATAGTCATCACCAAGCTCTGCCGTGCGAGCCGCTAAACGAATCGCATCTTCGAACGTTCCTTCAACGTCAGCAAGTTTTAATTTAACCGCGGTTGCACCGGTCATGACACGGCCATCAGCAATTTCAGTCACTGCGGCTAGATCAAGTTTACGGGCCGTCGCAACGGTTGTACGAAACTGGTCGTAAACTTCATTGATCATCGATTGAAATAACGCGCGCTCATCTTCACGCATTGGACGGTACTCAGAACCAGAGTCTTTAAATTTACCCGAAGTGATCGTGTATCTAGAAACTTTCGCCCAGTCATAAAGTTTTTCTAAATTCGCAAACTCCATAATCACACCAATCGATCCCACAAGCGCACCCGGAGCCACAACAATTTTATCACACGCTAGCGCTGAGTAATAACCACCGCTGGCCATCAATCCCGTCGTTACGCAAATGATCGGTTTTTTAGTTTCTTGCTTCGCCCGTAAAATTTCATAATAAATTTCTTGGGACGGACCCACTGCTCCGCCCGGAGAATTAATATCGATGACGATGGCTTTGATAGATTTGTCTTTTTGATATTTCTTAAGCTGACCCAAAAACTTTTTACCGTTCATGATCACACCATTTAATTCTAAATGTAGAATTTCATTTTTAGAAACCACACGCTCTTCACGATGATGGCGTCCTGTCCAGTAATTGTAGCCGCCGATCAAAGCAATAATAAAAATTAAACCGACAAAGAATTTTTTTCGAAACGACCAGCTTTTCATAATGAAAACCTCATAAGAATTTGGGTGAGACAATGATCCTATTAGGGTCTCTTTTAGCTTCAGAGCAGTCATTCTGCTCTGCAGAATTGCGGGTCATTACAGACTGAAACTGGACTTCGGTAGGGGGAAGGGGTCGCGGCGTGGTTACTTGCATTGGCCTTAACGGTTTTGCGATGCTCATCCATCCCTGAGAGTCGCCTTTCTGCCGCCCATCGTCGGCGTCAGATCCGAGATTAAAAAGATTCGTGCACTGACAAAGAACCTCTAACTTTCCCGCCCACGATGGGCGGGAAACAACGTTCTCAAGGACGGACAGCCAACGCTGTACCAATCACTGTTCTTAAAAATAAAAAAACCGCAAAAAAAAAGCCCACGGTATTTCTACCGTGGGCTTCGAATTTTTCAGAAGAAAAACCAATACTAAGATTTAGTATCAGATTTCAAATTCTTAAGTTGATCGCCGAACATGTCGCCGAAGCTAGTTTTTGCCGTAGCAGAAACTTTCTTTGCGTAATCTTCAACGTCGCCTTTTTGCTCTCTCAGTTTTACTAACTTAGAAGATAAACCGATCTTACGCGCGTCTTTATCGATAGTGATAACTTCAGCTTTAATCGTTTGACCTGCTTTAACTACGTCTTCAACAGCGTTTACTTTGTCAGTTGACAATTCAGAAATGTGAATTAAACCTTCAATGTCAGCCGCTAATTCAACGAAAGCACCAAAATCAGTTGTTTTAGTTACTTTCACTTCGTGTTGAGTTCCGATTCCGTATTTGTCTTCGATTTGAGACCAAGGATCGCTTTCAAGTTGTTTAACACCTAAAGAGAATCTTTCGTTTTCAGAATCAACACCTAATACAACGGCACGAATTTTTTGACCTTTCGTGAACATTTCAGAAGGGTGATTTACACGTTTAGTCCAAGAGAAGTCAGAAATGTGAACTAGTCCATCAATACCTTCTTCGATTCCAACGAAGATACCAAAATCAGTTACTGATTTCACTTCGCCTTCGATGATTGTACCTGGAGCATAAGATTCTTTCATTTCGATCCAAGGATTTGCTTGAAGCTGTTTCATACCTAAGCTGATACGACGGTTTTCACTGTCGATTTCAAGAACTTGAACTTCAACTTCTTGGTCAACTTGTACAACTTGGTTCGCGTGTTTTACACGTTTAGTCCAAGACATTTCAGAAACGTGGATTAGACCTTCAACGCCGTCACCTAATTCAACGAAAGCTCCGTACTCAGCCATAGAAACGACTTTTCCTTTAACTTTAGCGCCGATTGTGTAGTTACCTTTTACAGTTTCCCAAGGGTCAGTCGTTAATTGTTTTAAACCTAACGATACGCGTTCTTTTTCAGTGTCGTATTTTAAGATTTTAACTTGGATTTCATCGCCAACGTTGATCACTTCAGAAGGATGTTTTACACGGCCCCAGCTCATGTCTGTGATGTGTAATAAACCGTCGATGCCACCTAGATCGATGAATGCTCCGTAATCAGTGATGTTTTTAACAAGACCAGTGACGGTAGCGCCCTCTTTCATCGTGTCAGCTGTTTGAGCTTTCAAGCTATCGCGTTCTTCTTCAAGAAGCGCACGGCGAGATAAAACGATGTTGCCACGTTTTTTATTAAATTTAATAACTTTGAATTTATATTTCTTACCTAAGTAAATATCCATGTTACGTACGGGACGTAAATCGATTTGTGAACCAGGAAGGAATGCTTTTACGCCGATATCAACAGATAAGCCGCCTTTTACTTTCGCAACGACAAGTCCTTCGATAACTTCTTCGTTTTCAGCTGCTTTAGAGATATCAGTCCACGCACGCATCATGTCTGCTTTATCTTTTGATAATGCAATCATGCCGTTTTCGTTTTCGATACGATCAATTAAAACTTCGACCTTGTCGCCAGCTTTAACTTGACGAACTCCATCAATTACGCGGAATTCATTGATTGGGATTAAACCCTCAGACTTATAATTGATGTCTACTAAGACATAGTCTGATTGAACTTCAACAACAGTACCGGCAACGACGTCACCTACACGGAAATCTTGTTCTTTTGTTGCCGCTGCAAAAAGTTCTTCGAACTCTTTACCTGAAGCTTGATTATTCAAACCAGGATTTGCTGGGATACCTGCATCTTCTGCATCTAGAAGTGCTAATACCGATTGTTTTTCTTTTTGGCTTTTGCTGATTGTTTTGTTCATGTTTTTGTTTTTTTCCTCCCACGCGAAGAGCCGTCTTGCAGCTCAAAGGTGAAAGGTAGTTCTAAGAGTTTTTCAGGGGGTGGTCAACGGAAGACTTTGACCGGGCCAGATGGGCCTTTTCAGAGTGGCTATGAGGAAGTTTTGAACTCTATTAACCAAGCGATATGATCAGTTAATAGACAAATACTACACTCTTTGATCGTTAATTTAACTTCGATGCGACGAACGCATTTACTTGAGCAACCACTTCTTCAAAGTTCATTTCAGTTGTATCTACAACCAAGGCGCCTTCAGGAACTTGAAGTGGGGCTACCTTGCGCGTGCTATCTTGATGATCGCGCTTTTCTTGCTGCTTAACTAATTCTTTTTGATCTAAACCAAGCTCTTGAGCACGGCGACCGGCGCGGTTTTCAGAAGAAGCGGTAATGTAAATTTTAACTTCGGCACGTGGAAAGATGACCGTTCCGCAGTCGCGGCCTTCGGCCACTAAGCCCTTAACTCCAACGGCGCAGTTTCTTTGATGATCAAGTAAAGACTGTCTAATTTCTGGGTAATGGCTGATCGTGCTGGCGGCGTTTCCGACAGTTTCTTGACCGATCATTTCCGTGACGTCTTCTTGACCGAACCAAACTTTTGTTTTTTGGGGAGTCATTTCGACTCTCCATTCATTGGACATAGCTAACTCAGATAGTTTTTCACGATCAGTTAAAGCGATATTCTGGCGAAGCGCAGCATAGGCTAGCCCACGGTAAAAGGCACCTGTTGAGACCCAAGGGATTTCAAGCGATTTCGCTAGCTCGCGGCTTACGGACGATTTTCCCGAAGCGGCTGGTCCATCAATTGTAATTACATATCCCATGTTCAAAAATCCATTATCTAAATAAAATTGTTTTGAAAGACCCTAACCGATTTCAGGAACTTCGGTCAGCATCTTTTCAATGGCCTCGATCGCTTTTTTATTCTCAAAATCTTGCCCAATAGACATGCGCAAATAAGCTGGAAAGCCGTAATTTTGCACAGGTCTAAGAATCACACCTTTTTTAAGCAAGTTAACGAATGCCGCTTGAGCATCGCGTTTCGTATCAAACAAAATAAAGTTAGCTTCCGATTTCCAGTATTTTAATTTTAAGCGCGTTAATTCTTTTTCAAAATAATCTAAACTTTTCCAAACCATTTCGCGCGACGCTGCTAAATAGGCGTCGTCTTCTAATGCGGCAACACCCGCCACTTGCGCTAAATCGTTCACGTTAAATGGATTACGAACACGATTGTAAAGTTCTAAAACGAACTCAGGGCAAAGCATGGCGCCAAGTCTAAATCCAGCAAGTCCGTAAACTTTCGAAAAAGTTTTGATGACGATTATATTTGAATAGTCTTTATAAAATTTTGCGGCCTCTTTAAATTTCTTATCGCGCACGTATTCGGTGTACGCTTCATCAAAAATTAACAGCACATCATCACGATTTCCGAGACGAGTTAAAAATTCATCTAACTCTCCGCCGCCAACTAATGTTCCGGTTGGATTATTTGGGTTCGGAATAAAAATCAATCTTGTTTTCGCACTTGGATTTCTGAAAAAATCATCAGCGATACCTTTTAAATCAATCGTTAGATCCGCACGTAAGGGTACGGTTCGCACTTTCACGCGGGCCGCCTGCGCACAAACTTGGTACGCCACGAACGCGGCCT
>JACMQO010000090.1 GCA_014376935.1 Bdellovibrio sp. | reverse complement strand
GTACTAAGTCTGTTGTTAAAATCGCAGTCGCAAAACTTTCAGCACTGTCATTGGCGCGTAGAACTAGTTCATCCATTGAGGGAAGAATTTTTTCTACATCTAGTTGTTCGCCAATTTTACCCGTACTGGCCACTAACACTTGATTCAGATCACATTTTAAACTTTTCGCAGCGGCTGATACCATCATCAAATTTTTCTCGACACCTTCAGAACCCGTGGCCGCGTTCGCTTGGCCCGAGTTCGTTAAGATGGCGCGAATGTTATCGGCCGGAAGTAACGCTTGCGTGTAACGCACGGGTGCGGCTTTCGCTTCGTTCAGTGTAAACACACCTGCGGCCACGGCTGGCACTTCAGAAATTAATAATCCCATGTCGGGTCGGTAACGACGAACCCCACAGTTGACTCCACTTGCTAAAAACCCCTTCGGTAAAGCTGTACGTCGTACGCCTGGTCCTGGTGTCATGTAAGTGCCTCCAATCGACTAACTGTTGTTGAAACAGGAAAGTCAAAAATGCGGTTAAAATTTTCTAAAGCCTGACTAGCAGCGCCCTTTAGTAAATTATCAATGCAACTATGCAAATAAAGTTTGTTCCCTTCCACTTGGTAACTGATGTGAGTTCGTCCTGTACCCACTACTTTTTTTAGCGATAACAAATTCGCGTTATCCGAAATGTTCGCCACTTGAACCAAATCGTAGTTCGCGTAGGCGTTCGCAAAAGCTTCTTTTACATCCGCTGCCGTTTTTCCTTCAGCCATCGTGGCGTACACGCTAGCGATGATTCCGCGACGAATCGGTAACAGCGAAGTTGAAAAATGCGCATCAAACTTTTCTCCACTGAACATTTCGATCGCTTCAACGATCTCGGGGTAATGTTGATGACGGCCCACTTTGTATGGAAGGCATTCACCATCTACTTCAGTGAACAATAAGTTTTCGGCCGCTTTTTTTCCGCCACCCGTTGTTCCTGATTTTGCGTCGATCACGATGTTCTGAGCGCTGATCACTTTATTTTTTAACAAAGGAATTAATGACATCGTTACCGCTGTTGCGAAACAACCCGGGTTTGCGATCAAAGCCGCCGAACGTGAGCCGGCCGCACCTGCCGCAGGCCCAATCCACGGTAATAACCCATAGTCAGCGCTGGCTAACAAGTTTTTTTCAGAATGAGAAAATCCGTACCACTTTTCGTAGTCGTGTTTTTTCAAACGAAACGCGCCGCTTAGATCGATCACTTTTTTTCCGGCCGCGATAATTTGCGGCGCAAGCTTTAGTGATGCCTCTGCGGGGGTCGCCAAAAATACAACGTCAGTTAAGTGCTGCATAATTTCAGAATCCAAATAACATTTTACTTTCTCTGCGCCCGACCAACTGACAGTGTCAGTTAACTTAAACGCAGACGTCGCAAAGCAAGATTCTAGATTCACGTTCGGATGTTGAAGCAAAAGTCTTACAAGCTCTAAACCCGAATACCCTCTGGCTCCGACGACAGAGCAAGAAATTTTGTTTTTCAAAGTTTTCACAGCGGTCATATCGTCTCCTTTCGTGTCTGCATAATTATGCATTATATACGCATATATATGCCAATTTAATTGCGGGTCAATGTTTTATTTGCTATTAAATCAAAATGATGCATAATTAGTCCAACGTCGGCATTTTTATGCACAGGAGGTTTTCATGAAATTCAAATTTCCTATTGTGATTATAGATGAGGATTACAACACTGCTAATGCAAGTGGCGTTGGTATCAGAGCTTTAGCTTCAGCAATTGAAAAAGAAGGCGCCGAAATTTTAGCCGTCACGGGCTACAGTGACTTAACGGCGTACGCCCAACACCAAAGCCATGCGTCCGCTTTTATCCTATCTATAGATGACGAAGAATTCGGCGAAGGCACAGCTATCGAAATCGAAGCGGCTTTAAAGTCGTTACGCACTTTTGTTTCTGAAATTCGTTTCAAGAATGCCGACATTCCTATTTTTCTATACGGCGAAACAAAAACATCTAGTCACATCCCAAATGATATTTTACGTGAACTTCACGGATTTATTCACATGCATGAAGACACTCCTGAATTCGTGGCTAAGCATATTATACGCGAAACACGCGCCTACCTAGACGCCGTGGCCCCGCCGTTTTTTAAAGCGTTACTTGATTACGCCCAGAACGGATCGTACTCGTGGCACTGCCCGGGTCATTCGGGTGGAGTTGCGTTTTTAAAATCGCCGGTCGGACAAATGTTTCACCAATTTTTTGGCGAAAACATGCTACGCGCCGACGTCTGTAACGCGGTCGAAGAACTTGGCCAACTGCTTGACCATACCGGCCCCGTTGCGGCGTCTGAAAGAAATGCGGCCCGTATTTTTAACGCCGATCATCTATTTTTTGTGACCAACGGAACTTCGACGTCGAATAAAATCGTATGGCATTCAATGGTCGGCCCCGATGATATCGTGATCGTCGATCGCAACTGTCATAAGTCGAACTTGCACGCGATTATGATGACCGGCGCGACTCCCATATTTTTAACTCCAACTAGAAATCATTTTGGAATCATCGGCCCGATTCCAAAGGAAGAATTTTCTATGGAAAGCATTCAGCGAAAAATCGATGCGAACCCGTTTATTAAAGATAAAACGAAGCGTCCGCGTATCTTAACGCTGACTCAAAGTACATACGACGGCGTTAGCTACAACGTGGAATCCATCAAAGAAATGCTAGACGGAAAAGTAGATACCTTACACTTCGACGAGGCATGGCTTCCGCACGCGGCCTTTCATGACTTTTATAAAGACATGCACGCCATCGGCAAAGATCGCCCGCGCACGAAACAGTCTTTAATTTTTGCGACGCAGTCGACCCACAAAATGCTTGCGGGATTAAGCCAAGCTTCGCAAATTTTGGTGGCCGAATCAGAAACGAAAAAATTAAACAAGACGATTTTTAACGAAGCGTACTTGATGCATACATCAACCAGTCCGCAATATTCGATCATTGCCTCTTGCGACGTGGCGGCCGCGATGATGGAAGGCCCCGGCGGAACGGCCTTAGTCGAAGAAAGCATTAAAGAGTCTATGGACTTCAGACGTGCCATGCGCAAAGTCGATCACGAATGGGGTTCTGACTGGTGGTTTAAAGTTTGGGGTCCGGATGAAATCGCCGCAGAAGGAATCGGCTCGCGCGAAAACTGGGTTTTAAAACCGAACGAAAAATGGCACGGCTTCGGCGCGGTGTCTGATGGTTTTAACATGCTAGACCCGATCAAGACGACCATCGTCACACCCGGATTAAATGTGGAAGGCGATTTTTCAGCCGAAGGAATTCCTGCGGCCATCGTCACAAAATATTTGGCCGAGCACGGAGTCGTCGTGGAAAAATGCGGATTGTATTCTTTCTTCATCATGTTCACGATCGGAATTACCAAGGGACGTTGGAATACTTTATTAGCAGCGCTTCAACAATTCAAAGACGACTACGATCGTAACCAACCGATGTGGCGAACTATGCCAAAGTTCATCGCGGCCAATCCACACTATGAACGTATGGGATTGAAAGATCTTTGTAGCCAAATACACGCCGCGTACAAATTAGGAGACGTCGCGCGCATGACCACCGAAATGTATTTGTCAGAAATGCAACCGGCGATGAAACCATCGGACGCATTTGCAAAGATGGCGCACGAAGAAATCGACCGCATCCCGATCGATGATTTAGAAGGAAAAATCACGGCGGTACTTTTAACACCGTACCCGCCGGGGATTCCGTTACTAGTTCCGGGCGAACGTTTTAATAAAACCATCGTGGATTACTTAAAATTCGCACGTGATTTTAACGAACGCTTTCCGGGGTTTGAGACGGACGTGCATGGATTGGTATCGCAAATGGAAAAAGGCGTAAAAACTTACTACGTAGACTGCGTACGCTAAAAGGTTCCAGCTCACTTTTTGGAAAGCGGCGCGTAATTTTTTTTACGCGTCGCTTTTTTTGCTTTAATTATTCTTAAATTAATCCAGCTTCGGAGGAATAAAAATATATGGTTCTGAAAAGTGGTTGTTTTTGATAAGTGTAATTTCGTATCTGTTGTAATCAAGAATTATATTAAATCGTCTTAAAACTTCATTGCCAATAGTTCCTGCGATAGCGCTGGTCGCAAAATAATTTCCCGTTGTGTACGGTCGTCGACTCAACACCCTATAAAGAGTAACTTCATTACCTAATTTAATTTCATCTAGCACGGCCATTTTTGCCGGAATTGCCCCACCAAGCCCTACGCCGGTAATTACCAAAGGCTTATCAACAAACTTCGCTTCGATTTTACTTTCTAAAGAAAATTTTTGAAAAATAGAAAAAGCAGATCTGTCTCCGGTATCAATTACAATTTCACCTGAGATACCATTTACCGAACCCGCTATGGCTGGCGTCCTTCCATCCAACCGGAATGGCAAAACCACGCCCTTCGTGTCAAAACAATCTATTTCGCCCGAGTTTAAATTCAAAACTTGTTTGTCGAAATTGATACAAGCGACAGCTTTTTTAAGAACATCCAAACCAATTATTCCGTCCAAATTTTTAAAATCAAACGCTTTTTTTATCGAATTTAAGTCTATCACCGTAAAGCTTTGATCTTTTAGAACCAAGTTTCCTACCGAATACTGATCTACTTTAGTTTTCCAAGATTGTGCCTTATTACTACCAGCACCTTTAACCGGATTACCTTCAACCAACACAAGTTCAAGTTTTTTTGCCGCTTCAGGAGTTATTGTATTTGTCCGAGCGCCACCGGTATCAAAAACAAAAGTAAATGGACCTTTACCATTAATCATAACAGGAATAAGCATGCGATTATCATGTAACTGAAATGAAACTACTGAAGCCATGCTAGCCTCCGACTTAGCATCCGAATTTTTTTCAACTGCCGCACACCCAAAAACGAAAAGAAAAAACGGTAAATATAAATATCTCATAGTTGTATATTTACCGATTCCGCCAAAAGGTACCAGCTCACTTTTGGGAAAGCAGCGCGTAATAAAAAAGGGTTATAGGATGAAACCTAAAACCCCTCCGTAAATCTTTGAATCTGCAATTTCTCTTTGGCCGTTACCGAAAAACCCGGTGGCGGCATAAAACCGCTATTCACCATAAAATTAATCGCTAAGAAGTTTTGTCTTTTCAAAAATCCCCTTGCGAACAATCCGGTTTCGTTATGGCAACGCGTACACGTCTTAACTAACAACGAATCATTTTCTATTTTAGAACGATGACGAAATGGAACAGCTAAATCTTTATCCTCGATGGCATGCTGTTCATTTTCGACAATCTGCCCTTGGGTTTTTACTTTCAAATTTAAAAGCATAATTTTCATTTTTTCAGAAAATGAATTCTTAACTAACCCATTATAGCCCGGGCGAATTGCACGCGGACCATTTGAGTGACACATAAAACACGAAACCTTATAAGGCACACGCTGATTGATTAACTCTTCTGACCAAACAAGCGCGCCGGGCTTCAACTGCATAAAACGAACATTTTTGGGTGACGTCGTTTTATCTACGACAATAACCAATCGATCTAAATCACTACCTGTAGTGGTGGCAATTCCATGGTGACTTTGATTCATCATCCAAACATCTTTGTCTTCGAACGAAAACCAAGAGATCTTATTAAAAACTGGATCACCTTCTTTCGTTTTTGATTCTAATGACTGAATAAGAATAGCTTCAAAATTAAGTTTGTAAGCCAGGCGGACTACCACCGCGCTGGCTAAAACAAAAATAATTAAGACTTTAGTTACAAGTAAAAGGGATTTCTTTTTCATAAATTTTCAACAAAGCTTGGTTATTGGAAAAATCTTGAGAGATCACACATGAAGCACGACCGCAAAATTGCTTATTCTTTATAGCAATTTGGAATTCTCCAACTTTACCATTCTCATTTATGATTTCGTAATTGTAGTTTTCAAAAACAAACGATGTTTCGATATTCAGATTGGCCTTATAGATATCGACCGGTAACGGAAAAACACCCGTTTGGTCAGCAATATTTAATTCTGCTTCGGCTATTTCGTCGACGGTAGCTTTGTTTTTAGCGACCAACTTCAAATGTACGTCAGGATTTGTTGGCATACAGTTAAAAATCATTTCGCCATTTTGTAGAACTTTGGAGTGCGCGAACGCACCCCAACTGATCATTACAAATAGTCACACACTTATAATTTTCATTTTATTCTCCTTAAAGAATATTTGAACTTTTACTGGCAGGTAAAAGTGATCTCTTTTTCATGCATCTTTAAGATGCCTTTGTATTTAGTAACGGGGTTTACGATTGGAAGATCGTCATCGCAGCCGCCTCTTCCACATTTCGGAATGAAGTGTGGGATTGGCAGACAAGAGCCACGTCCACAACTGTCTTTGATGATCAATGGCTTACTGTAAACAACAGCCAGACTTCCCACTTCAACATCTGCATCCGATAACAACTTGTAATCGTATTTTTTAAATAAGCTTGAGCTTTCAAATGTCATTGAAGCCTTGTAAGTTGAACCGGCGAAACCGCTTTCATTACCTTCTAAAATAACCGTTGCAAAGTCTGCACTATTTTTAATTTTTATAGCTAGCGGATTTTCTGAATCGACACTCTCACAGCTAAAAGTATATGTGCCTGGAGTTACCGAATGAGTATCTTCGTTTTCCACACCCGCCACACCTTTATCCAAAGCGACTTCCTGTGCGCGAGCTTGAAAACCTACTACTAGCATCATGAACACAATTGAACTTACAAACTTCTTTTTCATTTTCTCTCCTTCGCACTTTTCTTTGAAGCGCTAAAATAATTCCATAAAGTTTTCCACAAGAAATTTGTGGGTAACTCTGGTGCTGTGCAAGTTAAGTAAAATCAAAGTGTTTGT
>JACMQO010000089.1 GCA_014376935.1 Bdellovibrio sp. | reverse complement strand
TTCGGTCGGAGGAAAGGGCGTGTTATCACGTTTACAGGGTGTTCTTTCTACTTTTGGATGCTTGATACCGCCCATGTGCGGGATGGTGTACGCTTGGGTTTCTCAGCAAGTTAGTAAGGGTGCTGTGACTGCCGACGCCGCAGAAGACCTTTGGTCTTTAGATGATATCGATACGATCTTAAAGAATTTCACTTTGGCTATGACGATCAGACCGAAATGGCAAAGTTGGGCCGTGGATCGAAAGAATTACCGTCATCTTTGGCTTCTATAAAAAGTTCGATCTTTCGGGGTAAAAAAGAACTTCAACAACCTTTTTGTTGTAAATTTTGCTATTCATGGTTCGATATCTGAATGAAAATTCGAACTGGGCAGCCCAACGTAAAATTAACCGAAACTGAATTTAAAGAACGCTATTTACAGCAGTTTTATGATCCCACTTTTTCGTCAGCAGAAGAAGAGCTAAAAAAAATTACGCATATTGCATGGCAAAACTACTCGGCAGGCCGAAAGGCTCCGCTCACTGAAAAAGCCGGCCCGAAATTTAAAAATCCAGATTATGATTTATCGGTCGAATGGAAAAAAGCGCACAAAACTTTAAATAAGCTCGAGCGCGATCAAAAGAAATCAAAGAAACCGGTTTTTTTAATTATATGTGCTTCTCCTAGAAATGAACACACATGCCCCAGCGAATTATCAAAAACTTTTCGTTTAAGCAAAATGGCCGAAAAAAAGATTCACGCTGAAGGTTTTCAAACTGAATTTTTAGATTTAAGTCGCTTAACGTCCGAATACGGAAAAAAGATTTACCCTTGCAAAGCCTGTGTATCGACCGCGATGCCTTTATGCCACTGGCCTTGTTCGTGCTACCCGAATCATTCTTTAGGACAAACGCAAGACTGGATGAACGAAATTTATCAAATGTGGGTGCGCGCTGCGGGTGTTATGATTATAACTCCGGTGCATTGGTATCAATCGCCGTCGCCATTAAAACTAATGATGGACCGTCTTGTTTGTGCCGACGGCGGAAATCCTGATCCAACCAGCACCGACGGCAAAGATCCGAAGTTAGCGAAGCAAATTGAATTAAAAGGTTGGGATTATCCGAAACATTTAAAAGGCCGTGCCTTTTCAGTTATCGTTCACGGCGATACCACCGGGGACGAAAATTTACGTCGTAGCTTAGTGGATTGGTTACATGATTTAGAATTAATTGATTCAGGCCCACTTGCGACAATAAATCGCTATATCGGCTACTATGAACCCTACGCTACAAGCCATGATGCGCTTGATAAAGACGTGCAAATTAAAGAAGAAGTCGAACTTGCAGCGCGTGCGCTGGTGGCTCGCGTAAAACAAATAAAAAATGGAACCTTCAAGCCCGCAGAGCGCGGACTTGAAGAAATTCGCAAGAAATAATTAGTTTAGTTTCTGACCCATTTGCTCGGCCGTTTTCCATTCTTTCATCGCTTCTTCTCCTGGGCGATCGATATGAACTTTGTCATCGACCGTCGTGACCCATTTCAATGGAATATAGTGATGATGACCTGAATCATCTTTTCTTAACTTGATGCTGTCTTGACCTTGCATGTGATCAACCACGGCAAATTGTCCATTTTCAGAACACACCACCGGCATTCCGGGTTTTACTTCTTGTACTGCTATCATAAATTCCTCCTTAGGGTTTTACTCAAACCTTAAGGATTGCAACGTACGTACCGAAGCCAATTCAATTTAATCGACTGTACAGTTTTAATGATGGGTCAATTTTGGAGTTTGCCCTTGAACACATTTTTTTTTCAGGCTCTTGATGACTAAAGTTTTGACGGGAAGTTATTACTCTACGTCAAGTTCAAAAAAGATGTTACACCTACGACCAATGAAATTTCTTATTCTAGCTTTCTTTATTTTTTCGATGATTACCTTCAAAACATCAATTTCATTTTCGAAAACCTATTCATTGCAAGATGTTGCAGCTACCCTTGAATCGACTTACAAGCAGCCATTCAAAAACAATCACAACCTAGAATTGAAAATAAATTTAAACCAAGAAGAACCTCTTTATTTCGGTGGAGCAAATCTTAACAACGGCGTTTTCGAGATCAATGTCGGAGCTGATATCTTAACTTTACCCGCAATGACCACTGACGCCGCTACGCTCATTCTATGTCACGAGTTAGGCCATCTTTTAAGTGGGGGTGCCAAAAAACCGAATAGCACGTGGGCGTCGACCGAAGGGCAAAGCGATTATTTTGCCGCCACCGACTGTGCTCCAAAAATTTTTTCGCAAATGGCAGATTCGCCTACAACGCCTATGAGCGCACGCATTATAGCGGCGGGCCAAGCCCTGATTGAAGCGATTTACATTTTTATGGATGTGCCACAAATGCCGCGTCCTAGTATCAGCCGGCGTGAAGCCTTAACCGAACCCGGGACTTCTGTTAATTACCCGACTCTTCAATGCCGCCTAGATACCTTTGTCGACGGCGCTAAAGGCATTGCAGCACCATTGTGTTGGTAGTTTAGCCGAACGACCTATAAAAATTAACCAATTGCCGATTTAAAAAGTGGAACTTAATAAATTCTGGTTCCGTATTTCAATTTTTATGATAGTTGTACGCCATGGAAAAAACGAACGAAAAACCAAATGTACTTGTTGAGTTAACGAAGCGTAAAATGGAAGCCCAAAAAACGGGAGCTAACTTGAACTCTTTCGGTAAATTTCAGCCCGGCAAGCCACGCAATTTAAATAATTCTAACGTAGGCCCTTCTTGGGGTAAACGAAAAGGCAACTAAAAAGTCTCAAGTTGCCTTCTTAATTTAAATTAAAAAGTTAAACCGATCGTCCCCGTACAAGCTGAAGTCGTTGGGAGAGCCGGATAAGAAGCTAAGTTTGCCGCGATTCGGTCGCTTTGTTTAGTAACCGAAGTTTCAGATGCTGACTGCACGCCATAATAAGAACCAGCTCCGACGTACACTGAATTTTTAACATCAAATTTTGTCGTGTTACGTACGTTGAAAAAAGCGCCCCGTCCTAAATCATTAATTACCAATAAATTCGAAGCCACAAAGTTTTGAACCGAATACGTGGCCGTCATCTCTGAACCATAATCGACAATACCACTGTTCGACGAATTAGGACCCAGTGCAGCCTACACGCAATTTGTAACGGATGCACCGGCCTACGCCGCGATGGACTACGACCCTGATAACGATCGCTTCTTATTTTACGATGGACGCGGATCAGCTATGGGCCGCGTCTTTGTCATCAAAGCTAGCTCGGGAAACACTTATGATATGAGTCTGATGCCGGTCACAGTAGGTTCTGTAAAGCCAACAGAAACGACTCCTGCGGGTATTAATTCGAACTTTAAATACGTGCCGCGCTTAAAAGGTTTTATTTTACTTCCACGCCGAAGTTCAAATTTATTTTTTATTAAAACCGCCCAGTAATTTTTCAATTGGGCTTAACAAAGTGACTTAAATAATATTCGATGTGTTTAGCAAATAAGTCGACACTGGCCAGTTGATTAAACTGATCCATCCGTTTTTTATTTTGATTCGTCTTTCTTAGTGCCAAACCGTAGCGGCTTATGGTGATCGGTTTTTCGTTAACTTCAAATTTATTTTTATACGCCAGTAAAGCCTTATCAGTCGACATGACACTTTGGTAGACAAAATAATCCATCATCACGAAGTCAACACGTTCAAGTCCAAGCCTGAGTAAATTAATATTGTCTGAAACAACTTCATCAATTTTAATTTTCTTTTGATCCACTAGTTCTTCAATGCCTGGGCGAAATTCAACACCTGTCACATTGCCCGCCGTCATTCCGCTTAGGTCTTCTATTTTTTTCCAACGGATAGGATGAGTTTTTCGTTGAACAATCACCCAAGGGGCTTCATAGATAAAATTTGAATAAATAAAATTATCTTTCATATCGATAGCCGAATACGGAAAAAAACCATCGATTTTTAAATCCTCGCTAGCGATGATCTTCGCACGGCGCCAGGGAGCAAAACTTATTTTCGTCGAAACATTCATCTTCTTAAGAATCATATTCAGAGCATAAATTGCAGCGCCTTGATCTTTCATCTGTTTTGATAAAAATGGCGGCGACTCTGTGCTGATTAATACGAATACGTTTTGCGACTTTGCAAAAGTGGATAAACTGAAAGCTAAGATATAGAAGAATAATTTCATTCAAAAGCCACACGATAATTAAACACCATGCTTTTCGAATCTAATCCCAATGCTAAATTTAAACTGGTCTGCAATTGATCTGAATTCGCGCCCCCTATAGCCGCACCCCCTTCGGGCAAAAGAACAAGTAAGGCCAGAATGATTCCGACGGTTGCTTTCGGCGCACCGAAACTATTCAGCGTGGATTCAATCGCCGGACTTAATAGCTTAGCTAGGCCAATCACCGCAACTAAACTGATCGCAAGAGCAACGGCACTTGAAGCCGCCATAGCCCGACTTGGTTTTGATTCTTGAGCTATGATGATCGGGTTTGAATCTTTAAAGTAATCTTTGTTCATCATTGTCTGCGCGACTAATAAAGACGTCGTTCCCTCGACTTGAAATTCAAGCTTTTTAAATTTTAAACCACCTAACAGAAAACAAAATCCGGCAATTCCATTCGTGACAATGATCACGGCCGAAAAAACCGCGTCTCGGGCAATTTGTTCGCAGCCCTCTTGGACATTGTTCATCATACTTAAAATAAGTCTGACTTCGACAATCGTTACAGCAAGGGCTAAAACAATGCCCGTGACGATAATTAAAATTTGATTCAAAGAGTCTTGAATCATCAACAGCGCTAAAACCGAAATACAGGCGATTGAACAAAGATGAAAAATATGTAGAAATTTAAATTTTGCCATAACCGAAATGATATTACGATTTAAGTATTAGGGCAGCTAATGACTGATACGACTCTACGCGCACAAATCCTTTGCGCCATTGTTCTCTTCTGATCTAAACCACTACAGCAGCCAATATCCTTTTATTTTCAGTTTATAAAGTCTGATAATGAGTCGCTTTTGATCAAAAACACGAACTGTAAAGGCTCTAGACACTCACCTTTTTTTTTAAAACATCCGAAAAGAAATAGTGGAAATGAATTCGGTAACTATTAGACTAATCCAATCGTGGACGAGGTATATGAATGCGCAACCTAATGCCTAGAGGATTCAAATCAAGCTTAACTGTTTTTTTCATCTCGCTTTTACTTTTGGGATTTAACAACTGCGCCAAATTTGTAAACTTTAAAAATAATCTAAATGAAGATTCTTTTGGAAGTTCGGCTCCAGGAGAACTACCCAGTTTTAACTTAACATCTGTCAAAACGACATCTAGCGCGCCGTTCGTAATGGGCCACGGGTTTAAAAAAGGGGATGTTCCACAGACAACTGGAATTCAAGTCAATGGCGCCGATGCGCAGGTCACAGTGAAAAACCGGTGGAATGACGGAAGCGTGAAGTTCGCTATCATCGCAGGCTTTGCAAACGTCACTGCCAACACGCCTTTAAATATCAGTCTTGCACGCGGAACTCCGACCACGGGGTCTTTTATTCTTTCAAAACAATTAATAACCAGCGGGGTTACTGCAAGTATAGGCGCTGATTCCATTGGACAGGTCACCTGGTCTGGTTCTGATTGGGAAGCTCCATTTCAAGTTTGGATTTTAGGTCACAGAATGTCGTCATTTATTTTTCAAAAAGCAATTCCTGGCGATGCTCATTTGACGGCTTGGTTAGAAGTTCGAGTTTTTTCAAATGGCGCGGTTGAAGTATTACCGTGGATCGAAAACGGATATTTAAAAGTGAATAACGTTACGAATAAAAATGCCTTATATTCTTTTACACTGAATGGACAGCAGAAGTTCAATTTAGCGATCAATTTGCCACATCACTCAAGAACACCACTGATTGATGGCCCGGAACTTGGGTATTGGCTACAAACGGATCCACAGATAATTCCTTCCCACGACGTGGCCTATTTTCAGAAAACAGAATTAGTCCCCACATATGCGAGTCGTACCCCCGCGATAAATATCGTTGATCGCACACCTAAATTTTCTCCGCTTCAACAAGGTAACTTTACTTACGATTCAGACTCTATGGCTTCTTCGGGATATCAGGCACCGATCGGATTGCTTCCAACCCATGACGTTAATTATTTAACTTGCACTGAAATTGGATGCCCCGTTTACAATGCCGTCGTAAGAAATGGCTTCGGGGCTGGTCGGTACCCGATTCATTACCGCGACGAAAATACGAAGCGCCCTTTAAAGTTTTCAAATTACCCTGAACTTGTTATCGCAGATGGTTGCGGCTTTAAAGACAGTGGCGGCGCCTACGAATACACTCCGCCGTGCGGTGGAACAAAGGGCCCGCCGGGATGGGATGTGGCACATTCACCGTCTGTAGGATACATGGCTTACCTATTAACTGGCCGGTGGTATTTTATGGAAGAAGTGCAGTTTGCAGCAACCACAAATTTTTTAGGCTTAGTTGCGGGCGATGTCATGCGCCATCATACGGATGGAATTTTTCATCCAGTTCCTGGCGCATTTCAAACACGCTCGGCCGCCTGGGCCATTCGAACTTTAGCTCAAGCATTAACGGTTACTGCCGATGACGATACGTCGCTAAGAAGCGAATTTAAAAGATCCATGGAAGCTAATATTAATTTTTATCACTCGATGTACGTCGCCCAGAGCAACAACCCATTCGGCATAATTCAGCCTGCAGAATCCTACGGCCAAGGTTACAAGACGGTCGCAATCTGGCAGCAAGATTTTGTGACGGCCGCTTGGGGATATTCGCTGGCGTTAGATCTACCCGTTTCAAGTGATCATTTAAAAAAACAAAATGAATTTTTTCAATGGAAAGCTAAATCCATAGTAGGTCGATTAGGATTACAAACCGATTTCTGGTACGTGAATGCTTCCAGTTATACCATGGCTATTTCTAACGCAGAGTTACCCGATTTTGAAAAGGGAACTGGTCCTTGGTTAGCTAGTTGGAATGAAATTTATAAAACAACATTTTCGACGCCACCATCTTATTTAACAAATACCGAAGGCGTTCTTGCCGGAGAGTATACGATTGACTCATGGGCACGCTCAATGTGGGGAAATATTCATCCTGCAATTGCGTACTCTGTTCGCTTTAGGGTGCCTGGCGCCGTCGATGCTTACAATCGTATGAAGAATGCATCAAACTATAAAGAAATGGCCAGTTATTTTAGTGGTGCGCCTGTGTGGAATGTCGCTCCTGCAAAATAAATAAAGCAAAAGTTAAATCTTGTCCGGTAATTTTAAGGAGTTTTTAATGTCGCAGTCATCGTCTTCCCGTCCGTTTGCCGTTTGCGTTCAACCTGCAGCTGCCGAATTTAAAACTCCGGGATGGGCTGTTGCAGCGCCACTAAATGCATGGATAGAAATTCCAGGAACAGCAGGCGCCGGGGGTAGTAATATTGAGTCCTATTCAGGTTGGGCTCCGTTACCCGATGGTCGGATAGTCAGTACTTTAAATGGCGGTCACGGTGACGGAACAAGAAACAGCACGGTCATTATTAATCTTTTATCCGACGCCCCAAGATGGTCCGAGATCGGTCCACCAAGCCCGACTAACACTTACGAAACGGCGTACCGCGAAGATGGAAAACCAAATACTTCTCATATTTATCACAGCACCATGTGGGTACCGACTACAAACCGAGTCATGAGAATAGGTTGCAAATATGTCAATGGCGGAGGCAACACCAGTTTTAAAACAGTCGATGGTTTTGATTTGTCGACGAACCGATGGGATCCTGCAGGCACTTATCCAAACTTGACGTCAAGTGATACAGGCGTGGGATACCACCCGATCTTAAATCAGGTCCTAACGGTTGGTTCTTTCTTTAATCCCCTAACAGGCGCGCACACACCGATTACCAACAATGGAAATGTACCTTCGTTAGTTCGATTTCCATATTCATGGGATTCTACGCGGAAACAATTTTTCGGAGTCCAAGTCGGAGATGGTCAAAGATATAGTTTAAGTTTAGGACTGGTCGCCGTAAAAATTGTGGGCCCTGTCGCAACGGCGATTACGATCGCAGATAGTCCTGCAAAAACAATGTTTTTAAATGATCTGCCTGAATATGCGGGAATGGCGTACGATCCATTCAACGATCAATTTTTATTTTATTGGGGAGCCAGCGAAGAAACGCGAGGCCGAATCTTTATTATAAAACCCAACAATACAACGACATGGGATATGACACTTTTTAATTATCAAAGCGGAGGCGTATTGCCGGTCGCAGCTGCCGCATCTGGAATTAACAGTAAGTTCACTTACGTTCCACAACTCAAAGGAATTGTTACATTACTATCTGCAAAATCTAATTTATATTTCATGAGGACGTCATAATGATAACAAGTTTAAGTCGTCGTAAATTTCTATACATCGCTGCGGCCAGTTCGGCCACAATTTTTCATAACGCGTGTTCGAAGGGATGGGTCAACAAACAGACTGGTCTTTCTGCAGACGCGTTACTGCCCTCTAGCACGGCGCCTTCACCCGATGGTCAAGGTAGCCCAACGTGGGCTTTACTCCCGACGATCGCGTTTACAGTAGGAGTACCGGGTTTTATTTCCATCGCGGCCTACGTGAACAATGCCGGACATAATGTCGCTGTAACATTAAATAATTTAGCGTTACCCATTGGAGTGACGTATGATGCCGCATCAAAAGGATTTGTGTACGACGGATCGGGACCGGTCGCGTTGACTGAAGGTCATATTCTAACAGCTACCGTGGTGCCTTGAATCCCTTCTATACTTTCAGAAATTCTGAAAGGCCGAAGACCCGTAACGAAAGACACTGCGAAAAGAATCTTAAGCTCATTGCCTGTCGCAAGTGAAAAAGCAATGCAGACTATAGCTAGCTTACCCACACGCTATACGAAGAACGCAATCAAAAGCATTCCGTGGTCGACTTACACCCCTTCTTTTTTCGACACGCAGTCATTCGTCACAAATAGACTTCGTAGGACTGAAAAACAAATAAGCACCCATGAAGTATTTTCTTAAGCTTATTTGTAATCCTGATGTTATGCTAAACCTTAAAATTCCATGCTAGAACTTTGGTTTATGAAACGCTGGTGCTTTTACACTTTACTTCTATCTGCATTCATTTCCAATCTGGCGCTGTCAGACAGCAAAAGCTTAGCGTCTTCCATTTCGTCACCCGTTATTTTTAAAAATATCGACTTAAGAACTTGGCCGGCTTCTGTATCTGAGTCTAACGCGTTTGATATTTTTAGTTCAATGAGCGAACCCGATCCAGGAACGAACCAAATTGTTATCCAAGCCAAACAAAAACTTTCTATACACGGAATTTTAGACATTCATTCAATACTAGGGGTCTGTCCCGCAGACCAATCTTTAGGTGAAGCTTATTTTTCACAGCCTGTTCACATTATCGGTAACCGATTTGTTTTACCGGGATCAGCACCCGCAAATTGGCCAGTTGACGCCATCGATAAAGCCAACAAATCTTTTTCAACAAAAATTGTAAAAACACCTTTTATCGAATTTATGCTGGGATCAGATCGACCTCATATCTGCTTAAAAAAAACAGATAACCTTTTATTCTCGTACAACCCAATGATGCACGAGCTATTTCACTTCGTCACAAAAGATATTTTTAAAGAACTGCAAGATGGCATTATGGCAGCAGCCGCGCCTAATTTTTTAGACTCAATGGTTTCTCAGGTCGGCGGAGAATTTGAGGCTTACAAGGCCGGGTTTTCGGCCGAAATCAAATTTATGAAACGAAACAACATCCCTGTCCAACGTGATATCTATCGCTTCTTTGATAAAACGTCAGGACAACTGAGCGATGC
>JACMQO010000088.1 GCA_014376935.1 Bdellovibrio sp. | reverse complement strand
CGAATTATTTACGTTTTTGTGAAGAGGCAAGAGTCGCGTGGTGCGTGGATCGAAACCTGTTAATTAATTCGAACAAAGCCGTTTTTAGCTTAACCGTCGTTGAAACGCGCGTGCGCCATATATCGCCGATTCGATTTGCCGATCCCTTGAAAATCGTCGTACAGGTCAAAGCCGATAAGGCGCGGGTGATTTTTCAATATATTTTAATTGTGAATGACCGCGAAGCCGCGCGCGCCGAAACGGTTCATTGTAGTTTAGCTGAAGATTTTAAAGTGATTCGATTAGATAAAAATATGACCGCAATATTAAAGGAAGAAAAATGGACAGAAACCTGGCTTTAGAGTTTGTTAGAATTACGGAAGCGGCGGCCCTAGCGTCTGCAAAATGGACTGGACACGGAAATGAGAAAGCAGCTGACCAAGCTGCGGTCGACGCCATGAGAAAAGCCTTCGATACGGTTCGTATCGATGGAACTGTTGTTATTGGAGAGGGCGAACGTGATGAAGCCCCCATGTTATTCATCGGTGAAAAAGTAGGATTAAAAAAAGAAGATTCTCCGGCCATTGATATCGCCTTAGATCCACTTGAAGGAACCACAATCTGCGCGACGGGCGGTGTGGGTGCAATTTCTGTGATTGCCTTTGCCGAACGCGGCGGATTTTTACATGCGCCAGATACGTACATGGATAAAATTGCGACTGGTCCGAATGCCAAAGGTATGATTGATATTGATTTGTCTCCGACTGAAAATATTCACCGTGTCGCTGAAGGAAATAAAAAACCTATCGGCGACGTCACGGTCGTGATTTTAAATCGTCCAAGACATAAAGAACTGATTGCCGAAGTTCGAAAAACGGGAGCCCGCATTCACCTGATCGATGACGGTGACGTTTCGGCGGCGGTGGCTTCGGGTTGGGCTGACTCAGGAATTGATTTATTGATGGGAATCGGCGGAGCGCCCGAGGGCGTGATTTCGGCGGCCGCGATGCGCTGTATGGGTGGAGACTTTCAGGGGCGTTTGAAATACAGAAATGAATCTGAAAAAGAGCGCGCCCTAAAAATGGGTGTGAAAGATTTAAATCAGAAATTTACGTTAGAAGAATTAGCACGTGGCCCGGTGATGTTTTGTGCGACGGGCGTGACCGATGGTCCGCTACTAAAAGGTGTAAAAATCTTAGCGGGTGGGCGCGCGCAAACGCAGTCGATCGTGATGCGATCGCAGACGGGAACAATTCGACACGTGGATGCGTATCATAATTTTTCTTTGAAAAAGGCCTTACACTAGAAATATGAAGATGATTTGTTTTCATTGTAAAACTGAAATGAAGGTTATGGGTAAGGTCGGATTCAGAGACGAATGCGACAAGTGCCGATCAGACAGTCATGTTTGTAAAAACTGTCAATTCTATGATCCGAAATCATACAACGAATGCAGAGAACCTTCGGCCGACGTTGTGAAAGAAAAAGAACGCGCCAACTTTTGTGATTTCTTTACGCCGAATCAAGATGGCGCAGCCGTTGTTGATAAAGCCGCGCAATTACGAGCTGCGGCCGAAGCACTATTTAAAAAATCTTAATCAATTGAAAGGGACTAAGCACCATGGCAACAGCATCCGCTGAAACAAAAGAAATTATGAATTGCACGAAAGATGAATTTTTTAAAATCATCTCTGATTACGAAAGTTATTCAAAATTTTTACCTGAAGTGAAAGCGATCAAAATTCTTAAAACAAACGGCAATGTCAAAGAGATGGAATACCAAGTTTCAGTTTTGAAGACTTTTAAATACATCTTGAAAGCCACTGAAGTGCCAAACGACAGGATGGATTTTCTTTTTATCAATGGTGATGTATTTAAAACAATGAACGGTTACTGGAAGCTTTCTGAAAAAGATGGCAAATGCCACGTCGAGTACAAAGTTGAAGCTTCATTTGGTATGTTAGTTCCAAGTAGCGTTGCTAAAACTTTAGTGACGGTTAATTTACCCATCATGATGGCAAACTTTAAAAAACGCGTGAAAGAAGTCTATGGCAAGTGATTCTAAAAAAAGTAGTTCAGGTCCTGATTCATCTCACGAATCGAAGTCCGATATGAATAAGATTTCGGATACGATTAAAAAAATTATTTCAGCCGGCTCTCCAGCTGAAATTTCAAAAGAATTGATCGGTACGGTTTTAACTCAAGCGCTTAAAGCAAAAGATGATGTGTCTTTAAAAGTGACGAACGAAATGATTGGCCTTGTTCGTAAAATTGACTTCGTTAAAGAGTTTTCGAAGTTTGCGCAAAATCATAAATTTAAAGTGACCGCAGAAATTGAAATTCTAAAAAAAGAGACTCCTGAAGAGCCCAAAAAGGAATAATTTATGTCAACTCAAAGCTGGAAATCCATCGATCCGATAACGGGTGCTGAAAAAGAAACTTTTTCTCATGTCAGCCCAGCGCAGATCGAAAGCACTATCTCTGAGTTGCATCAATCCTATCAAGCGTGGTCCAAGTTAAAAATTTCTGATCGGCAAGTGGTCTTAAAAATCTTTCAAACCAAACTTGAAGCCGAAAAAGAAACGTTGGCAAAATTAATCACCGAAGAGATGGGAAAGCCCATCAAAGAGTCGACGGCGGAAGTTAAAAAGTGCATTGATACAATTTCAAGTTACCTTGCCTTTGATTATTCGTTTTTAGAAAATCAAACTGTACATTCGATCTATAAAGAAAGTCGAATTCAGCATCATCCGCTAGGAATTATTTACGGGATTATGCCGTGGAATTTTCCGTTGTATCAGGCCGTGCGCATGTTCATACCGCCTCTTTTGGCGGGTAACGTTGTTTTACTTAAACATTCTGAAGTGTCTCCGAAAATGGGGCAGTTGTTAGATCGACTCTTTCAAGGAGTTTGGACTGAAAGTTTATTTCATCATATTTTAGCATCGTCTGATGATACCGAAAAAATTATGGCCGATCCCCGTGTGAATGGGGTCAGTTTAACCGGATCCGTGAAGGCGGGTTTTAGCGTTTCGCAATTAGCGGGTAAGTACCTTAAGAAATCAGTTTTTGAATTAGGTGGTAGCGATCCGTGCCTTATTTTAGCAGACGCCGATTTAAAAGCGGCAGCGCAAATGGTTGCAAAAGCGCGCTTAATGAATACAGGGCAAAGTTGCATTTGTATCAAGCGCTGTTTAGTTGATCGAAGTGTTCTTCCGCAATTTTTAGAACTAGTGAAAGCTGAATTTTCGAAATACAAATTCGGAAATCCATCCGAGAAAACGACCGACTTGGGACCGCTCGCGCATCCACGATTTAAAGTTGCTTTGAAAAAACAATTAGAAGAATTAAGAAAACATACGGGTGCTGAAAAAATATTTTCACTTCCCCACGGGCAGACTGAAAATGGCGCCTATGTCGATGCCGAAATTTACTTATTAAATAAGAATAGCGACTGGCTTCGGGATCAAGAGTTCTTTGGTCCTATATTGCTAGTGATTCCATTTGCTAATAGCGAAGAAGGTATTGCGATTGCGAATTCAACTGAATTTGCTTTAGGCGCCTCGTTATGGTCGACAAATTTAGAAACCGCAAAACAAGTTGCCGATAAAATTTTCGCAGGGCAAGTGACGATCAATGACATGGTTAAATCCGACATGACATTACCCTTTGGCGGGTTTAAGGCGTCTGGCCTTGGGCGTGAATTAGGTGTGGATGGATTTATGGAATTCACGCAAACAAAAGTGATCTCGTACTCTTGATGGCTTGGTCTAATTTCGAACATCAGCTTTGGAAAACGTTAAAACAGCATGACCTTGATCAAGAAACTCATTTTGTTTTAGCGGTTTCGGGCGGAATTGATTCGATGGCTCTGTTTGAGTCAATGGCGACCGTAAAACCCCAAGCTCAATTGACCGTGGCCTACTTTCATCACGGGGTCTCTGATCACCCAACGCAAACAGACTACCGCAATCAATGTGAGCGGGTGATTCGTCAGGCCTGCGAACGATTCAGTACGGTCAAAATTGAATTTAAAACTGAGCAAAGTAAGACAAAGCTTTTATCGGAAGCCTCGATGCGCGAGGCTCGTTGGAACTTTTTAAAAAGTCTGACCAGCGAAAATCAGCCTATTTTGACGGCGCATCACTTGGATGATTGGGTCGAAACATTAACGTTAAAGTTAATCCGGGGCGTTGGTCCAGAGGGTTTTACGTCTTTTAAAGCCTGGGACGGTGTCGTATTTAGGCCATTTTTAGAATGTCACAAAGCAGAATTAAAAGAATATATCGACTCAAAACACATCGAATTTATCGAAGACCCTTCCAATGAATCGGATCACTATTTACGGAATTGGCTTCGTCACGAGTGGTTCCGATCTTTGGATGAGAAAAATCCTTCAGGTTATCAGAATTACTCGCGTTCTTTACTGCAATTGCAGCAAAGTTTAGTCTCAAATCAGTCTTTTTCGCTGCAGTTTTATCAAAATAAAACAGAGCTTGGTCTAGATCGAAATTGGTTCTTTTCCTTAAGCAATGAATACCAATTGAAAGCTTTAGCTTTGTTTTTAAGACAACATCGAATTTTCGATTTTACGCAAGGTCAGTTAAAAGAAATAAATAAGAGACTCGACAAAAATCAAAAAGATCTCATATTTACGGTGATACATGTAAAATGGGTTATTAACGCAACGCAAATCATGCTAGCATTTTAATGACTGTATGGACTTTTAAGAAAGGGTGTCACACCTATGAAAGCTAATCAAAAAACGTTTGCCCTGTGGTTCTTTTTATTTATCATGGCGATTTTCTTTTTCCGCGCCTGGGATATGAAGCATCAAAAATCGATCGCTGATTTCAACTACTCAAAATTCTTGGTGGCCGTTGAAAATAACGAAATTGAAACCGATAAGGTCGTTTTCATGCAAGATCGCGGCGAAATTCGTGGCGAAGTTAAAGCAGAATTCGAGAAAAAATATAGCGGAACACACTTCGCGATTCCGGGAAATATTTCGGATAAAGGTTTTGATCTATTACGCGCCAAAGGCATTACTCCAAATTACGAAAAAGCTGAATCTGACAATATGCTTTCAGCTTTCTTAATTAACTGGCTTCCTTTGATTTTAATCGTGGGTATGTTCATCTTTATTATGCGCCAAGTTCAAGCCGGCGGCGGTAAGGCGATGTCGTTCGGAAAATCGCGCGCGAAACTAGTTGAAAATAAAAACCGCATCACGTTTAAAGAAGTCGCGGGCGTTGATGAAGCAAAAGAGGATTTACAAGAAATCGTTCACTTCTTAAAAGATCCGAAAAAGTTCACCAAATTAGGTGGTCGCATTCCAAAAGGCGTTTTACTAGTAGGTCCTCCGGGAACAGGTAAGACATTACTAGCGCGTGCGGTAGCTGGTGAAGCAGGGGCTCCGTTCTTTACAATTTCTGGTTCAGACTTCGTTGAAATGTTCGTGGGTGTCGGCGCCAGTCGCGTTCGTGATTTATTTGAACAAGGTAAAAAAAGCGCTCCATGTATCATCTTTATCGATGAGATCGATGCGGTTGGACGTCACCGTGGTGCCGGCATGGGCGGCGG
>JACMQO010000087.1 GCA_014376935.1 Bdellovibrio sp. | reverse complement strand
TGATTAGATCTTCCATCAAATCCCCTTTAAAGTTATTTTTGATTATATACTGAATAGTGCGAACGCGACCAGACTTGGCCGGTGAGCAAATGTTTAAAATAAATTCCCTGCACGCCGCTATACACGTAAAGACTTAGAAATAAAACCACAAAAAAAATATATGCTTTTACCATGAGTTACTCTTCACTTTCTAAACTAGATTGAACGTTGTTAATCGTTTCCGACAAGGTTCCAGGCCCATGGTAAGGCGAATAGTCGCTATCGTACCATCTAGAAACTTCATAACTACGCCGACGCATGACCACCCAAAGTGGGTATAAACTTAATCCCAATAAAGTTAAAATAAAGTTTAAAGCCATTGACCCATTTCTATAGAATTCAAGATGCACGCTTTTATTAGCCATATCTGATGCTGCCGAAACTTCTAAGTGATAACGACCTGCGGGAATCGATGAAATGATATCACTCGTATTTCGTTCCCCTTCAGACCATCCGCCGTCACTGTCTGAACCGTAATAATATTCGACTCCTAATTCTGTTTTATACTCTTGACCGGTCTCTTCGTTGACAAAATCGACGTCAGAACTAAGCCAGCTGTTGGCGACGGGCGACGACATTTTCAACTCCATATTGCCGGTGCCACTGCCAATATCAAACGACGGAGAAACAAATTCGCCCTGTGGGCTTGCGAACTTTGAATTATCTAAGTCTAAATCTAAAATCTTGGTCGTTGGTTTCATAACGGCAAAACCAATCGCGGTAAATATTAACGCCGCAACACCGACAGAAAAAATGGAAACAATTTCTGTCGCCGACAAATACGGGTTCGGTGCATTGGCAGAAGCTTTCCAAGGCGTTGTTAAACTTAAATTTGGAACTGATTTAAACGCTTCAGCGACTTCGGCCACATTCAAATATTCACCTAAAGAGTAACTGACTTCGTCATCGTTCTTTTCAACAGAGATCATGTAGGGTGGATTGATGTAATCATCGATATCTACAATTTCTCCCACTTTGACTTGCCAGTAAAACTCACCAAGAACATAGACGACTTCGGCCCGGCCACGATTAAAAAGTTTGAACGAGCCCCACTTTTCGTTAGAAAATGAATTCGGGATCGCGCCCCCACCCGGAACCGGATTGAAGTTTAAAGTTTCAATCAAAGAAAAGTGAGAATCCATTTCAAATAAAAATCGAAAGCCATGGTAAGGATTAAATAATAAGTATTCATTCCATTCGACCGGATAATCGACATCTTTGCGAACCATGAAGCCGATAATCTTCCACCGAATCCCCTTCAGCACACCAAAACTTCCAATCGGTAGTGTCGGCGTCACCGTCATGGCCATTTCGTATTTTTCTAAAAGTTGAGGCAGTGGATGACTTGTATCAATCACCGATTGGCATTTTTCGCAGGCAACAGACGTCGTATAGCCTAAGGCCGTGATTTGAAGATTAGCGCCGCAGTTGGGGCAGTTAAATATTTTAGGCTTAAGCACTAAAACCTTCGATCTGTTTTAGGTTCGTCATTTTTAATTCAGTCAGTGTGACGTATTTGCCAATAAATGCTTTACGTTCGTCTTTGCTGTATTCAAATGATAAAAATCGATTTGATTTATCAGAAAGTAAATCGACCGAAAAACGTTTTTCGCCGGCAACCGTCAAGAATGGAAGCTCTCCTTCAAAACCGTATGACGTCGCTTCTTTTTTATCGGTATAAATAAATGCAACTGAATCCAAAGTGAATTTGCGACCGACTCGAATATCTTCCAGGTCCGGAAAAACGACTTCTTTCTTTTCTGTGGATAAAATCCACTTTCCTTGCGCTTCGGCTAGCCATCCTAAGGTTCCATCAGAATAGGTTAGAAACCATTCGTTCCAGGTACCACCCGCCCACTGCATTTTGACTTTGCCTAAAACACGAAACTTTTTTCCGAACGCTTCGCCTTCAGAAAATATTTGAACGGGGCTAACATCCTCTGGAAGTTCAGCTTGTTTTCCTAAAAGATCAACTTGCTGTTCATTTCTGAATATTTGCGAGCGACAATAGCGGCACACGCAATAAAGCGCGACCGATGATGAAAACTGAATTTCAGCAGAGCACGAAGGGCATAAAAACGTCATGCCTAGATTATTCTAGGCGACGTTAGAAGTTTCAATTATAATATTGAGCTAAAGAATCTTTTAACGCGTTCAGAAATGGTTTGATGACGTTCTTTCTGTTCACCAGTTCCGCGCGATTTAAAGTACTCGGTTAAATCTTTAAAATAATTATTATAAAAATCGATCATCAATTCGCTTTTATTATACCAGTCGTTACTAATCGCGCCGAATCGTGCGGGCTCGCTGACGAATAACCGCAACTGACCACTTGAATCCATATCGTACATCATGCCGTACCATTCCTCTAACTTCATGACGTGATTAAAAATAGGATCAATCACCCACCAAGATCCCTTGGTCCCTTTAACAATCGTAGCGACATGAAACTGCCACGTGATTCCCTCACCCTGACGCTCCATCGTACCCGCAACAAAAGCCTTTCGGATCGAATCTTTTTCAATTCCCATTGATAAAGCTTCTAAGTGGCCTGCCATCGCCCGCCCAAAGCAGAAACCAATTTCACCTTTGGGATCGTATTTTTCAGAGTTATAAAATTTTGTAACCGGATTATTCGCAACCTTATCGCGTAGTTCACTAGCCTCAGCGAATGTTACGTTTTGCTTTCGCTTGCTGCCGACCTTATCTTCGGTTAAAAGCTGGTTCATCTTCGTCAGCACTTCACGGTTTAGTCGAACAGCCTCGACGGCTGTTTTCTTTCCGATCTCTTTTAAAAAATCGTCTGCAGTGTGCTTTGTTAATACGTCTTGCACGTACTCACTTTCTAACAAAGCCGTGCGCTCGACTTCGCTAAAGCCAGCCATTTGTAAGGCCCGATCCTTACGCGCTAACTGAGACTGCGTGTAATTACCTTGAAATCCCGGAAGCTCAGAATTCTGACCTTTTTCTGTACGACCTAAAGCCCGCGCAAATTTCAAGGACGTCGCTTCAATCTCTGAAAGCGGACGCCCTAAAAACACCTGCACATTTTTTCTTTGCGCATTGTCGAAAGTGCCCCACTCACCGAGTAGCGATACGTAGCGTTGCACATCAGCCAAAGATGGGGTTTCAGACGGATCCAATGCTTTGGCTAAAAACACGACCGTGCCATCAAAAAGATTCGAATTAAATTCCAGCTGGGCAACCTCTTTTACAGACTGCTGAAATCGCTCGATTGGCGTATCGAATAAATTCTCACAACGCTGCTGAGCCTGGGCGTGAACCGATATTAAAATAGCAAATAAGAATGAGTATCCAATATTTTTTGTCATGGCCGAATATTACCTTAATATGACAAAAAAATCATAGTGGCCATTTTTGTCAGGTAATTTTTAGTTCAATTTTTTAGACAGTTGACGAATTACGGCAAAAAAAAAGCTGACCCGCAAGTCAGCTTTTTAAAAAAGTTTGAATTTATCTAGATATCAGAGTTCAACGAAGGCTTATAAACTTGTTTCGTCGCTTGAATCAGAACCTGACGAATCAACCGAAAGATCTTCTTCTAAATCCATTGCTTTTGCTTTTAGTTCACATTTAATTTCAGAAAGTTGCTTAAAGGTAAATACATTACTTGGATCCATTTCTAACATTCTGCGAATTAACACAGCCTTTTGACCGTTTGATTTAACATCCACGATCACTTCTTCTTGGCGAACCATGTGATTACCGATATTAGCTTGTGGACCCATATAAACGTAGTCAGAAAAAGCGCGCTTTGTGTTCGCTTCACGTACTCCAAATAAATCTGACTTATCACCAATACCGAAATAGAATTTGGCTTCTTTGCGACCGCTTTCTTGTAAGGTTAAACTACATGACTGACCATCACGACCTGTTTCTAATCCTGTTGCCTTAACGACGCGTCCTTCTAAGTTAATCGCAGCGGATACAGTATTAGCATGAGCCACTGACATCGAAATCAAAAAACCAATAAGTAAAGCTGATGTTTTCATTATGCACTTCCATCGTTAAGGGTTATTAATAGTCTATAACCTTGCGAATCACGTGCCGCGGTTGCTATCAATGTAAACGAATAAGTCGCTCAAAACTGTCAATAAAGTATATATGTGTCGTTAGAGTGCAATATAAGGCTTAACGCGACATCGTATCTAACGACCACAACTGTCTCAGAATAGGAATTAATCTAAACCCATGACTTTTTTGATTTCTTCATCGGGTCTGATGTGCCCACTTCGATACGACATCACTTTACGGCGTAATGTGTTCGTATAATAATGCAAATGCACAATCGCCCCAAACATATCCGAAATCTCCATCTTCGCAATCACAAAACCGGCCTTCAGCTTCGGAATAATCACCGCATTATTCGTTGCGCAGTGGGTTCCGTAAATAATCTGAAATCCTTCGCGACTAACTGTCTCTAAAATATATTTAAGCATTTGCCCGTAAAGACCTGACCCGCGATGATCTTCAATTATTGCCGAACAAACCATATAAAATGTTTCTGCACTTTCTTGAAAGCCAAACGAAAAACCAACGCATTCATTCTGTTCAGAAAAAACACAGACATAAAGACCATAAGGATCACCCATACGGGTCGCAAGTTTTTTGCTATTCTCTTTCTCTTCTTTCGAAAAATATTTATCCGGAAAAAATGTATGATCATTTCCGAAGATTCGATCATAATGTTGGCCAAACAAAGGAAAGAATTCTGATTTGGACATCTCTTTTAAATAGTAGCCTGACTTAAGGGGGATTTTATTTTCATTCATTCCCTTACTTCAATTGATTTTTCAGTATTTCACAACACGAACTTTTATGTCATTTGTAGCTATTTTTTAATACTGACCAACATCTGCTTAATTTGATCCGAAACGATCCCGTCGGTTTCTTTTTGTCCGGCAGTTTCTAACATCGAAATCACTTCCCAACTTGTGGGCCGAATTTCACGAAAAATCATGGCCAGCGAATGACGAACATTTTTATCGAGATCTTCAGCCAAAGCTTTGGCTAATATCTTTTGAATCCCGATATCTTTTGGCTTAGCCGTATAGAAAAACCACGCCGCGCTTCCCCTTAAGACCGGGTCCTGAGCATTCTCAACAACTTTTGCCATCTGAGTTAATATTTCGACATTTTTTGGTTTTAAACACATCAACGCCACAACAAAATTCATCTCTGTCCATCGTTCTGCAGGAATTAGCTCAGGCGGAATATCCATCGTAAAATCTGACGAACACAGCATGTCTTTTCGGGCCACCGTAAATGGTGTTTTCAAATCAACCGTCCCATTAAATGCAAAAGCCATGTACTGCTCGGTTACTAAACCTAATTCGCGCAAAGTAAATAAAACGTTAACTTTTAAAGGAACATAAATATCACCCTTTAGCTGAAGTAGACTTAAAAGTTCATTTTTTAACTTTTCATCTTGGGCCATATCCGTAAAAACTTTTCTTTCGGCCACCGTCATTGGTATCGCCGACTCTTTGACGTCATGTAAAAAATCTTGAATATGATTTAAAATTTGAAGCGCTTTACCGGTCGAAAACAAAGTTTTCACGTATTCTAACTTTTTAAGGCGTTCGATCTTATCGCTACGAATGTAGCAATAAGGCTTTTCTTCAACAGACTTCATATTTAGAATGGCGCCTGACGTCTGTTCGACGCTTGTTTTTTTCATGGCGTTTAAAAATTTTCCATTCTTATTTATTCCGGTCTGTTTGGTGTACGCATCGAAATTGGCGTAGTCAGATTTTGCAGCTGTTAAATAATTATCTAAATAGGGTTTAACCGTTTTTCCGCTAGGACCGATGGATTTAAATCCGTAAATTTTCTCTGTTTTTGGAAAAATTTGACTCATTTTACTTTTAAACGAATCGCCAAATCCACTATATCGAAACGAAACAATTTGACTGGCTTGTTGGTAAGTAAACCCATCAGCTAAAAGCACGCGCATGTACTCTTCAGGGCTTCGCTGATCTTTTTCTTTCGACGCTAAGGTATTACAGCCAAATAAAAAAACTTCTTTCGGTTGATTTAATATTCCATCACATTTTGCTTCGCATGATTGGGCTTCTAAATCTTTGGTCGATAATCTAAATTTAGAATTGCCAAAAAAGGTTCCGCCAAAATGGCCCGACACAACCAAGACATCACATTTAATTTCGGCTTTGCACACGTTACTAAACCAATTTTTATCACCAACTTCGCTTTCAGGTGGTACCAACTCTACAAAATTCCAGTCATTGGCCGATAGGTGTGATTTAAACAAAGTGATCTCTTCGGTCGAGTTCAAAGTGATCGAACAAAAGTTCTTTTTTGCCGCGGGTGCCGAGTTCGCCGACAGAGTGCCCAAAAGGGTCATTAGTATGATCGTAAAAACGAATGGTTTGTTCATAAGCCTATTTCAACCCTTGGTTAGATGACATCTATTTCATTCAGCAATAGATAGACCGTTTTAATCTGTTTCAAACTTTTATCAGATTAGATATTGGCTAAGTGTTTGCTTACTTGAAATTTAGAAAAATAAGGTCCCTCCATAACGTATTTAATAACCAAAGGGCACTCTGTGATGTCGAAGCTTTTTACATATGCCAATTCTGCGCTTTTGCTTTCGATCATTTCGTTCGTGCTGCTTGCGACCAGTGCGAAGGCCAGCGCGGCTGTGCAATGTGAAAATTTATTTTCGCAAAACACAAACATCAACGATAACCCAAAAGCTAGATTCGATGGCATGAACATTACTGTGGACGGCGTTAAAGTATCCGGAAGCCAGATTAAAGAAATTAGAGCTGACTTAGACTTAACAGATGCGCTTCTAGTCCATCTTAAAGAAAATCAACAATCCGTACTTTCTTTAGGAGAAGGTTACAGTGAACTACTACCTTTTTTAGTCGAAAAAGGTATTCGCGTGAAAGGTTTAGATCTTTGGTACCATACGCCCGACTTAAAGGCTGAAAAATCGACGGCGGCACGACACATGGAAGTATTTCAAAATCTGTACGCATCGCACTTGATTCGCGGAACCGCATTAAATATTCCGTTAAAAGCAGAATCTGTCGACTTTGTTCTAAGCCATCACTTGCTCAATAGCTTACACATCGCGCAGCAGCTTCGAATCATAACCGAAACTATTCGTATTTTAAAAGTTTCTGGCGAAGCCCACTTGCTATTGACCGATTCGCGCGAACCGCAAAAAGGTGCAAACTTCGTTTTAAAAACTATTCTTCATTTCATAAATGATAACTACGCGGCTAGCATCAACGCGCAAATATTAAATGGGCTTTTAATTATCGACAAAGTTGCATCGACAAAAACTTTTGATCAATTGGTTATTCCGTTCGACGAAAAAGAATTTTACGAAAATTTACCCAGGGGATCGAAAGCTCGTAATGAAAAAGAAGACGAAAGTCTTTTGAAATCATACACAGCTGCGGTGGCATTATCGAAAAAAAATCCTGATAACTTCTATTTAGCGACCGAGGTTCGGATTTTAGAAACCAAACTGCAAGCTTTTAGAAAATCTGAACTCGGCGAAAGAAGCCCATTAGAAACTTGGTGGCTTAAGCTGACTTCGCGATTTTCAATTAAGCCCTACATCCGTCAATAAAAAATCTATTGTTGAATTAAAATTGTAGCACCCGTTGCTTTTCGGGCGCTCAATTCTGCATGGGCTACACCCATGCGTTTTCATAAGACCTCTTTTTCAGGCCCTTAGCTTATTTGACTAATAAATAAGGAACAAGCACGTATATTGAAAGATCGCGCACCAAATAAAATGCGAATAGCCCAAGCACGGCTTTCCATCCATGCTTGTCGATTTTTTCTTTCATTTTTGTAAGGATTTTCATTCTACACCTCGTGTTATAAAAATTATTTAATATTTAGCCCTATTTTTTTTGCGATGCGGTTTCCGTAATCTTGATCACAAAGTAAAAAGTGTTCTACGTTCGGACGTATGATGTCTTCCGGCAAACCTTGCATTGTCCCGGCAATGACCGACGTGATTGATTCTTTTTGTTCCTCGGTAAATAGGCGGTACAAATCTCCGGCTTGGGTGAATTCATCATTTCCTTTATTCGCATCATATCGTGCGGCATCACCAGTGATTTTTAATGGCGGTTCCGCGTAAGCTTCATCTTGAACAGGTCCACCAAAACTATTGGGTTCGTAATTGTCCAGGCGACCGCTATTGCCATCAAATCTCATGGCGCCATCGCGCTGGTAAGAATGGATTGCATTCAGTGGACGATTCACCGGCAAGTGTTGATAGTTCGCACCGATTCTGTAGCGTTGCGCATCTGGGTAAGCAAACAAACGGCCCTGTAACATTTTATCCGGAGAAAATCCAATTCCTGGTGGAACGTTGCTTGGAGAAAATGCCACTTGCTCGACTTCGGCAAAATAATTTTCCGGATTTCGATTCAGCTCTAAAACGCCGACATCGATCAATGGATAATCTTGATGCGGCCAAACTTTTGTTAAGTCGAACGGGTTAATGTGATACGTGTCGGCTTCAAGTTCAGGCATCACCTGAATTTTTAAATTCCATTTCGGAAAATCTTTTCTTTCGATGGCCTCAAACAAATCGCGTCCCGCGTAATCAGGATCAGATCCCGCAAGTTCTGCCGCTCTCTGCGGAGTTAGATTTTTAATACCTTGCTGAGTTTTGAAATGAAATTTAACCCAGAAACGCTCGCCATCACTATTTAAGAAACTAAACGTGTGACTTCCAAAGCCATGCATATGTCTGTAACCATCAGGTAATCCGCGGTCGCTAAATAACGTCGTGATTTGATGAAGTCCTTCAGGTGATTTAGACCAATAATCCCACATGCGTTTTGGATTTTTATATCCTGTTTGCGGATCGCGTTTTTGCGAATGAATGAAGTCCGGAAACTTCAATGGATCACGTTCAAAGAAAACCGGCGTATTGTTACCGACAATATCCCAAATACCCTCTTCCGTATAAAATTTAATTGCAAATCCACGCGGGTCGCGCTCAGTATCCGCCGAACCTTTTTCTCCAGCCACGGTTGAGAAACGTAAAAATAAGTCTGTTTTTTTGCCTAGTTTTGAAAAAATATTCGCGCGTGTATATTTAGAAATGTCGTGGGTAACGGTAAAAGTTCCGTGGGCCCCCGAGCCTTTCGCATGCACCACACGCTCTGGAATACGTTCGCGATTAAAGTGCGCCAACTTTTCAATTAAATGAAAGTCTTGAATCAATAGCGGACCACGTGCTCCGGCCGTGATCGAATGTTGATTTTGTGCGACCGGTTGCCCGCCTGCAGTTGTTAGTGTTTTTTTCATTTTCTTTCTCCTTTAAAGTTAAATATAGAAGACCAGCCTTTTATAATGTCTAAGACCGAAAATACGGCCGCCTGGTTTTGTTCTTTTTTTAAATACTTTGCAACTTCGCCACGGCCAAACATTTGCGCGAAATCTAAAGCCGTTTGCCCTCTGGCGTTTCTGTAATGAATATCGGCGCCCCATTGAACTAGAATCTTTACGACTTCGAAATGACCTTTGAACGAAGCTCCCATTAAAATGCTACTGCCAGAAAGGTCGACTGAATTGACATCAGCCCCTTGCTGTAAAAGGGTTTCGCAGACCGAGTCATGGCCGTGGTATGCGGCCAGCATCAAAGGCGAATATCCTTTTTCATCTTTGATGTTAACTGACTCGACATTTAGAACTAATGCACCTAATTCAGGTAGTTGACCTTCGCGCGCCCAGTTAAAAAGTGGGTTTTGAATACGGGCTGTTTGCTTATAGTCGTTCCATGCTCTCATTAAAGCCTTCCTTGTTACATCTAGGATCGGCTTTTTGTTAAAAGTTTAGTATTATTAGTTTTCTATTGTTTTATAGTTTTAAACTATTAATATCGTTCTATGACCATACAGCAGCTAAAGTACATCCTGGCCGTCGAACAACACCTTAGCTTCAATTTAGCCGCAGACTTTTGTCACGTGGCCCAGCCCAGCCTTAGCGCGCAGATTAAAAAATTAGAAGAAGAGCTTAATATTATCATCTTTGACCGATCGACCAGTTCAGGCGTTAAGGTGACCGAAGTCGGCCGTTCGATATTGGCTCATGCGCGGACGATTTTATCCGAAGTTCAAAAGTTAGAAGATGAAAGTAGTTTGTTTAATAAAGAAGTGCGCGGTACTTTGCGTGTAGGAATTATTCCGACCGTCAGCCCCTACCTGGTTCCACATTTTTTATCGAAAATGGCCAAGGACCACCCCAATTTAGATTTGGAAATAAGCGAAGATAAAACTGAAAATCTAATCAGTGAACTTCATCACGGACGCATCGACGCCGCAATTCTATCAACTCCGAAAAAGACACCCGAAAATTTAATTGAGAAATTATTGTATTACGAACCCTTTGCCGTTTACGCCAGCCCTAAGCATCCGTTACTAGAAAAAAAAGAGATTAAACTATCTAGCATTTCTGACTATGCGGTGACTTTACTAGACGAAACTCATTGCATGCGCGACCAAGTCATTTCAGCGTGTGGATCAAAGATGATTGAGTCAAATACCGGAAACGTTCGTTTAAAAAACGGAAGCTTACAAACATTAGTATCGATCGTCGACCGCAACGAATCGTTTACATTGATACCAAAGCTAGCTGAGCAGGTTCTGCACTTAGAACATCGAAAAAGTATTCGTGAAATTGTGGCGCCAACACCTTTTAGAAAAATTAGTCTATTGTATCACTCTTCGTATGGTCGAAAAACGCTGGTCGATGCCTTACAAAAATCAATTCAGGATTCACTTCCTGACTCTGTATCGATTCAAAATTTCCGAAAGGTTTAGTTGTTGATCCATTACTGGATCATTTTAAAAAATCTTAGTTTTTTTCGATTCGGTGCAAAGCTTTATCTTTCGATATCATCACAAAAACAACGTGATCATTCCAAACGCCTTGATCGTAATGAAAATTTTGACGTAAGCACTCTTTTTTCATCCCGATCGATTTCGCAAGATTGATAGAAGGTAAATTGTCAGTGTTTGCCGCCGCTTCGATGCGTTTAAATCCTAAATCTTTAAAGGCGATTTGAATGGCCGCCTTAGCAAACTCTTTTGCGTAACCTTGACCCTGAAAGTTATTATGAACGTAATAACCTAAGTTCGCCCAGCTTAATGTATGGCGTACAATGGTTGCGATATCGACCGAGCCGATATGCCGACCTGTTTTACGGTGAAAAACTCCAAAGATATAGATTTGATCATCGCTGGCCCGTTTTCGATAAATTTTTATAAGCTGCTTAAACCAGGCGCGCGGTGTTTCTTTCGGATCGACTGGGCCATTATCGTACTTCGATTGTTTCGGTAAACGCTCAGCATACGACTTTTGCAATTGCTCGTAATCGCTTTCGACTAATGGACGAATAATTAAACGCTTCGTCGCTACTTGAATGTTGGTGTAATCGATTATCATAAAGCCTTTGTCATGGGGTAACCCCAGACCGTTACGCCGTCACGGGGCTTACCCTCAAGCTCGCTGATCTTTTGGAATCCGTACTTTTCGTAAAAATTTAAAGACGTGATCGTTGATTTTAAATTAATGATATTCATTTTTTCGCTTTCGCAAAATTCGAAAACTAAATTTATCAATGCGTGTCCGATTTTCTTTTTTAATACTTTAGGGGTAATATAGAAGCCAAACAAGTAGGCCGATTTAAGATGATCTTTATACTCAACTCTTAATTGGCAAAATCCTTCAATTTGACCTTGGTGTTCGACGACCAAATAGAATTGATTCAAAATTCCAGGCAACCTAAAATCAGGATTATATTTGCGCCCACCCCAGACGCGAATTTCTTCGGGGCTATGGTCTTTTGAACAGATCTCTTTGATCGAAATCATGTGCGCTTGGTGAATGGCTTCAGCATCAGTCACCTGAGCCACCCGAATTGTGATTTTATCAGCCAATTGAATGGCCCACCTTTTTTTAGATTCAGCTAATGAAAGTCGCGTGGATTCTAACTGATCTATTGGAGCCATGCTATTCGTTCGAATTTTTAATGCTAATTCAAATTCGCAAACCGCTAAACCGTAAAACCCCTGATCAAAATAGATTTTAGCCTTATGCTGATGAAATGCCGCCCGTAATGATTCGCTCATCTTGTTTTCGTTCGCCAAAGCTTTCGCCTGCGCCATCATCGCATGAGCTTTTTCAAATTCTTTTTGCCATTGATAGACGTGCGCCAGTCGAATTTGATTTCGAATCATCGCACTGATATCAACTGCGATCGATAAATTTAATGCTTTTAAAAAATACGTTTCTGCGTCTGCTAATCGACCGTCGATACGACAAGCCGTACCTAAGTTTTCAAGTAAATATCTTCGATCTTCTTGGTTTGTCTCGGTCGCCAGCCTTTTTGAAAGATCTTCTATAAAATAGTCAAGGTCTTCTCTGTTTTTCGGAACTTCGCGCAACTCGCCATTAAAAGTGTAGTCAGGAAACTTAACTTTCGAAATTGTCATTTCTGATTTTCGCTGAATTTCTTTGATCAACATCAGGCATGGATTAAACTCGTCCCACAAAGTTTTAAACTCTTCGATCGGTGTAAATCCATCACTTAGATAAAAACGTCTTGTTTTATCGTAATTACGATCGGCCCTATTTTCTGAAAGAGTTTTAACTTGCAGGTATTTAAAGCCAGAAGCCGCCAAACTTTTTTGTGCCGCTTGCACCAGTTTTGATCCAACACCTTGACGGTGAAAAGACTCTAAAATACCCATCACGTGAATTTCAGCCGTAAATGTATTGTGCTTACGGATAGAAATAAAACCAACCACTTGCCCGGCCTCTTCGGCAAACCAAGTGTCCATTGTTTTAACTTCATCCACGTAATTGACGATGGCGTATTCAAGGCCAAACCATTTCGGAAGGGCGCGTAGAATGCGATTGCAAACTTCACTGCGTTTTTCCGCTTGATCCATAGCGTATGTTTTCATCGCACCCCCAGGTCATCTTAATATGAATGAGTCGGCGTTTGCAAAACGAAAAAGCCACTTTGGGACAGACAGTTTTAATCCCATTTTTTTCGGTAAAATTGAACATTGCATTTAAAAGAGTTCGCGCTAACATAGCATCGAACTCGAAACTTTTTTAAGTCCGTCAACTTTGCGACGCGGTATTTATGAATTCATTTTTAAGAAATTATTTACGTTGGACAGTCTTAAGCGCTTTCATCGGCCTAATCGCCGGAATTTGCGCGGCCGTTTTTTTGATTTCACTTGAATGGGTTACAAACACCCGCGATCTAAACCCCATTCTGATTTGGGGCTTACCTTTCGCAGGATTCACCATCGGTTACATGTATCATCGCTACGGACGCGACATCAGTGCCGGTACGAATTTAATTTTAGACGAAATTCATGATCCAAAAAAAGTAATTCCGGTATCGATGGGGCCGATGATTTTAGTTAGCACCTTACTAACGCATCTATTCGGCGGCTCGGTTGGGCGTGAAGGAACCGCCGTCCAAATGTCGGCTTCTTTTGCCGATCAATTGTCGCGCGTATTTAAAATTAATGGCGAAGAACGCAAATTTTTGCTAGCCGCTGGGGCCGGGGCCGGTTTCGGAGCCGCCATCGGCGCACCTTGGGCCGGGTTCATTTTTGGAATGGAGATGATTCACGTCGGACGGTTTAAACCTTTTGCTTGGTTTCAATCTTTGATCGCATCCTTTGTCGGTTATTATACGGCTATTTTCATTGGCGCCCATCACACCGAATATGGACTTATTTCTGCACCCGCTTTTGATTTGAAATTACTTTTTTTCGTAGCCGTTGCCGGAGTTATTTTTGGCGGAGCCGCCCGTCTATTTATGTTCATGACCCACCTGATCGAAAAAGTTCAACAAAAATTTGTGACCTATCCACCGCTAAAACCTTTCTTTGCGGGATTACTTCTGGTGGTTCTATATTACGCCGAAGGCAGTTACCGCTACGTGGGATTAGGAATTCCGGTGATTCAACAAGCGTTGCACAATCCGGCCTTGTTTACTGATCCCATTTTCAAAACTATTTTTACATCTCTAACGATTGGCTCTGGATTTAAGGGCGGCGAATTTATTCCGCTAGTTTTCATTGGCACTACCCTAGGCAGCGCCCTTTCTTTTCTTTTACCGATTTCATTTAAAATTCTTGCGGCAGTCGGCTTTGCCGCCGTATTTGCTGGAGCGTCGAACACACCGATAGCTTGTACTTTAATGGCCATCGAGATATTTGGCTTACCGATCGCACCATACGCATTTGTCGCGTGCTTTATGAGCTATTACTGTTCAGGCTTAAAGGGAATTTACAAGTCGCAAAAAATAATTCACAAAAAATTCTTTAATATATTTTAATCTTCAAAATTTGGAACCAGTTCAATTCCTTCAAATTTTTCGTGCTTCGAGATAATTTTTTTAAGGGTTCCATCCGTTGCCATTGCTTTTAATGTTTGTCTCAATTTTTGAACCATGACCGCATCACACTCTTTAGAACACGCTAAATAATGCGTCGAAACTCCGACGACTCCGCCTTTAATTACCCTTTTCTCGGTATCGATACTTTTTAAGACGATAAGACCTTCGCTGACAGAATTAAACCAAGCATCAGCATGATTCGCTAATAACATTGACGGAGCGCTTTCCCCTTTATTCACTTCGATGATTTGCTTTTCAGTAAATCCTTGAGCTCGCAAGATCGAAGTTCCGGCCGTTCCTCTTGAAACAGCAATCGCCTTATAAGTAGATTTTGCTTTTTTGTAAGAATCAACGGTTTTACCCGTCGTGAAAAATACACGGTCGACAGCGATCAATGGCGCAATCCAAGTAAAATCAGCTTCACGCTCTTTCAATCGGGCCAGAGGAACAATCAGGGTATTTTTTTCTAGTGGAGCCGTCGCGATCGCCCGCCGGGCCGGCATAAAATAAATTTTTGCTTTATATCCACTTTTATTGATGGCCTCTTGAACGATTTCTCCGACCAAACCTTTACTCGGATGATCAGGGACAACGACGGGAGCAAACTCGAGCATATCTAAGATGAGTTCTTTGGCCTTTACCAAAGTTGGCGCCAAAATTAGAATAGTCGTGTAGATCAATAAGCGCATAGAACGTCCCACTGGTAACAAGTAACTTACTTGCTATTTTCTATCGTTTTGAACAAACTAGTCAAATATCTTTTCTTTTATACTCCAAAAATACTTCTGTTTTCTAGCGATAACGAACATCGGCTGACGAAATAAACTTTTATTTTGAATAGCTTGATCTACGCTTTGAATATCGATTTTTATCTCAGGCCTACGATTATGCATTCGAATAAAATTAAAATAGAAAGCTCGGCAATCTTCTTTCGTGTTTAAATAGAAATACTCGGTTAAAACTTCGGCGTCGGCATCATAGTATTTAATCTCTAAGCGTGGTGATCCTTTTTTATCTTGTCCCGCTTTAAAATCCATCGAATCAACCCGCATGACGTGCGCGTCTTTTAACGACATCGCCTCTTTTAATTTTTTATCGTTATCAACCAACAGATGGTGGCACGATTGACAACTACGGGCCGCAATATCGTTTTCTTCGCCGCATTTATCACAGCGCTTAAACCTAAATCGAAAGCCGCACGGCGTATTTTCCAAGCTATGCGGGTTTTCAAAGATCCCTTTACATTTACGGCCAAAGTGTTCGGTGATGCTTCCATCACTATCTTTTAGACCCCAGAAATTATTCGTAACCCCACAAGATGGGCACATCACTTCGACCTGAACCGACTGACTGGCGGGCTTGTCATCTTCAATTTCAGGAGAAAATAAGTCATGCCCTTGCCCCGTATAGTCTAAAATCAAACAATCCGTTTTACCTTCGCTCAAGCGTAAACCACGACCAACGATCTGCTGATATAAACTGATCGATTCCGTGGGGCGCAAAATCGCAATGACGTCCACATGAGGAGCATCAAAGCCTGTCGTTAAAACCGAAACGTTCACTAAGTATTTTAGTTTTTTTGCCTTGAACGCCTCAATAATTTCGTCCCTTTCGGTACTTTCTGTGTCGCCCACAACTAAAGCTGAAATTTTTGGTGGCAAGCTTTGTAAAATTTCTTTTGCGTGGTTGACCGAACTCGTAAAAATCATCACACCTTGCCGGTCGACTGCCATATCAATGATATTTTGAATAATCACTGGTGTGATTCTTTTTTGATCCCTTAATAATTCTTCGACTTGCGTGATTAAAAAATGTGTTCCCTTCAGTTTTAAACTCGAAAAATCATAACACGCGACCGGAGAATCAATCTGAATCGGCAGAGTTAAAAAATGATTCTTAATCATAAATCGAATCGATAATTCGAATATGCATTTTTTAAAAAAGCGCTCTTCGGTTGTCTGCTGTAATTTCTTTGGTTTATTTGTTTGATAGATCCAGCCCTGCCCTAGACGGTACGGCGTGGCCGTTAAACCTAACACGCAAATTTCAGGATTAATTTTTTGTAAACGATCAATCACTTGAAAGTACTGCGTGTCTTTCTCCATTGAAATGCGGTGACATTCGTCTATGATTAAAATCGAAAAACTTTGAAAAAATTCATCAGGCGCCCTAGCTATCGACTGAATACTTCCAAAAATCACCTTGTGATCCATGTCTTTACGATTTAAACCTGCCGAATAAATACCAGCCTCTAATCCAAAACTTAAATATTTAGCGTGATTTTGTTCGACCAATTCTTTCACGTGCGCCATCACCAAGACGCGGCCACGCGCCAATCGAGCTAGCTCGGCGATAACCAGACTTTTACCCGCGCCTGTCGGCAGCACAATAACGGCTGGAGTGCGCTCACGTCTGAAATGATTCAGCGTCGAATTAACGGCCTCTTGTTGGTACGGGCGAAGTGTATACATAGCTTTGACTTACTCTTTAAATTTAATGAGGTAACGGCCAACTTGGAAATAAAAGGTAATTAAGAATAAAGCGCCTGTAATAAAAGCGGGAAGGAAAAAACCTTTATAACCGTTATTTGCAAAGACTAAAGCACCAGTGACCGAACCTAAACCGAAAAACAAAATAATTCCCAGACGCATTAAATTTGCTTTCACGTCTTCATCAATGTTTCCCGGCAAGTGTTTACGAAAAAGAAATCGCACAATGCCGATACCAAGATCAGTTGTGATTCCACTTAAATGTGTCGTGCGCACAACAGATTTAGAAACGGTTGTAATCGTTCCATTTTGCATACCACAAATTAAACACAGTAGTGCCAACAGTAAGTAGTCACGGTTAAGCTCAAGGGGTTCTCCGAATTTACCGAATGCTCCATTAGAGCCTCCGATAGAAGCAACTAATATCAAAATAAACATGACGCCAAAGATGATGTAGTATTTTGGTTTTTTATCCATCTTCATCCGAATATCAACCAAAAATCCACTGATCATAGCGCCGCATAAGAAAAATAAGGGAACGACTAACATTCCCAACGCTTGACCAAAATCATGACGACTTATTTCAACACCAAAAAAGGTTGCAAACCCCGTCACATGTGAAACAAATCGATGGCAAGCCATAAAGCCCCCCACATTCAACAATCCACCTTGAAAAGCTAATGCCATCCAAACGGTGATATTACTGCGAGTGTAAGTTGAAATTGAACTGTTACCATACAACATAAAGATCCTCTGCCGACAGTTATACCTCGGTCTGAAGCTGTGCTACAAATCCTTTTAAATATTCGGCCCGACGTTGCCCTTCAGCGCGTGCCGATTTGGTATGAAGCATTTCGGGCACCTTGAGCAACTTCACGAAGAAATGGTCTAAAGTATATTCTTTGTCATTTAACGGACGCGTCACCGAAATCATCTGCTCATCATTGTAAAACTTTGTTTTAAAAACACCACTTAAAGCAAAACAGCGGGCGATGCCCACCGCGCCAAGACCGTCTAATCGATCCGCATCTTGCACAATTTTAGCTTCAAGGGTCTCAGCCTGTATACCCGCCGAAAAACTATGGGCTGTGATCGCATGATGAATCCCCTTAAAATATTTTTCTGGATAGTTTAAACTTCTTAAAAATTGGATAGCTTCATCCGCCGATAGTTGACTGGCCTGCGTTCGCCTTGGATCTGACTTTGATATAATAACTACATCGTGTAAGTAGGCCGCAGGAATGACGACATTTAAATCGGCCCCTTCTTTTAATGCTAAATCTTGAGCCGACTTAACTACGCGCTGGACGTGTGAAAAATCGTGGGCCGGATCTGGATGCATTTCGCATTCATATTTCATACGTTTCGCGATTTGTTTTTCAAATTGATTCACGATGACCGCATCCATTATTTCTTTATCCCGAATTTATTTAAAACAAAGGCGTACTCTTCAGCCTGCTCCCACAAATGATCAAAACGACCCGACACTCCGAAATGGCCGGCGCCCATGTTTGTTTTAAATAAGATTGTGTGCGCGTCAGTTTTAAGCTCGCGTAATTTAGCCACCCATTTTGCGGGCTCCCAGTACGTCACTCGTGGATCATTCAGGCCGCAAGTTACAAATAAATGCGGGTAAGCTTTTGCTTCGACATTATCGTAAGGAGAATAACTCTTAATGTAGTTATAATATTTTTTTTCTTCAGGGTTACCCCATTCTTTGAATTCAACTTGAGTCAGCAGCAGATCTTTATCAAGCATCGTATTGATCACATCAACGAAGGGAACATGGGCTGCTACCACTGAAAACAAATCAGGACGCATGTTGATACTTGCCCCCATCAACATTCCACCCGCACTACCACCGCAAGCGGCTAATTTAGCTTTACTGACAAATTTATTTTTTACTAAGTAGTCCCCGCACGCGATGAAGTCTTGAAAAGTATTTTTCTTTTTTAAAAATTTACCATCTTCGTACCAGCTGCGACCCATTTCTGAACCACCACGCGGATGCGCTAAAGCGTAAACAAATCCTCGATCAATCAAACGGAATAGATCACGGCGTCCCGGAAAAGCGTCGGGCATGCTGGCCCCATACGAACCATACCCGTACAAATAACCCGGAGCAGTCCCGTTTTTCTTCAGTCCTTTTTTATAAACGATCGTTAAAGGAACTTTTACCTGATCATGTGATTTTACGAAAACGCGTTCACATACATAATCGGATTTTTTATGGCCCTTAACCTTTTTTATTTTTAAAGTTTTAAATTTCTTCTTTTGGATATCGTAATCTAAAACGGATGGGGGTGTTACCGGAGACGAATAAGACAAGCGAATGTTCTGTGCCGTAAAAATCGCATTACCCCCGGCGATAGAAACATCATAAGCTTTATCAGGAAATGAAATCACGTGCTCTGAATTACTATTTAAATCTTTAATACGAATTTGCGGTAGCCCGTTTGCTTTTTCACTGACAACTAAATAGTCTTCGAACAATAAAAAGCCCTCGCGTAAAATTTGACCTGACGCCTTCAAAATTGTTTTCCAATTTCTCTTAGCCGTTGATTTAGAACTGACTTTCATAATTTGAAAATTAAGGGCTTTATAATTGGTGCGCACCCAAAAATCGCCGTGTCGATCCAATACGCGGTATTCGATACCTTCTTTGCGTGCTTCAAAACACTTAAACTGACCTGAACTATCATCTGACTTTAGATACCAAATCTCGGTCGTGATTTTACCGCCGGTATAAAGGTAAATAAAATCTTGCGATAGCCCCTGATAAAGATGAATAAAATATTGAGAATCCGATTCTTCAAAAACAACTTTGTCATTTTTGATATCGTCACCTAATTTATGCCGACAAACACGATACGGTCTTAAATTATCGTCAATCGCGACGTAGAATAAAGTCTGACTGTCTTTGGCCCACTTAAATGATCCTGAACAATTAGGGATCACTTCTTTTGTATCTAAACCTGTTTTTATATTTCTAAAGTGAATACTGTATTTCTCAGATCCGTCAAAATCAACAGCGTAAGCTAACATATTTTCGTCAGCCGCAAGTTCGCTTCCACCCAGACTGAAATACTTTTTACCGGCAGCTAGCTTGTTACAATCTAAATAAACTACTGCACCGCCACCTTTTTTAAGTTTACGCATTTCAAAAGAATACTGAAAACCTTTTTTAAACTGGCTCCAATAGTAGTAATCACCATCTAAATAAGGCACCGAAGAATCATTTTCTTTAATGCGTGATTTCATTTCTTTAAAAAGTTTATTTTTTAATTTTTCTAAAGGTTTCATATGGTTTTGAAAATAGTCATTTTCGGCGTTCAAATAGGCCATGGCTTGTGGGTCTTCTTTGTCGCGTAGCCAAAAATAATTATCTGTACGTAAATCACCGTGATTATTAAACTGTTTTGCTTTTTTAGGGGCGGCTGGAGTTTGCATCTTTTAAGCGTATTTCTGCCATTGTTGATTCGCAACAATATAAGTTGAGCCCCTTCTTGTTTTCTGCGACGCTGTACAAATGCTAAAAGAAAAAATAGCGTCCTTTCGCGAAAAGCATGAAACTAAACTAGACATCATCTTCTTTATCGGAGGTTTCGTATTTGACGCGTGGATGGTCGCCGCCCCGGACGAGCTGTTCTCTATCTTTCAACAGATGGTTTACCTATTTTTGATTTCGGCCTTTATTCACTTTGAAATTTTGTACCGCCTGATGAAATGGCGCCCCGGTACGACCGTCGCTAAAGTATGGCCTTACCGAAATTTAGCCCTGCATTTCTTATTGGGAACATTGTTAAATGTCTATTCGATCTTTTATATAAAAAGTGCCTCGCTTTTTAGTAGCCTTGTCTTTTTGATACTGATGTTAGCCATCATTTTAGCGAATGAACTTCCATTTGTTAAAAAAGCAAATTTGGGGCTTAAGGTTGCACTTCACGCTATCTGTCTATTTTCGTTTCTTTCCATTGTATACCCCATCGCCTTTGGATTTGTCGGCGTTTTCCCGTTCGGATGCGCCATTGCAACGACGGTCGGGTTTTATTACCTTCAGTTTCGCTTTTTAAATAAGGCGATTCAAGAGCATCACATTCTTTATCGCGCGATTTTTGCACCAGCCGTTTCGGTGATTGCCGTTTTTGCTCTGTTTTACTTTTTAGGTTGGATCCCGCCGGTTCCTTTAAGCGTTAAAGAACAGGGCGTTTACCATATGATCGAGAAAAAAGAAGGCAAATACCTGTTATCCTATGAAGATGCCGAACGCCACTTCTGGCAACGCACAAATTCAAGTTTTAGAGCCGAATCGGGTGATAAAATCTATTTTTACGCACAGATTTATTCTCCAGCCCGTATTTCAGATCAAGTCATTGTTCACTGGTTTCAAAAAGACAAAAAAGCAAATTGGATTTCAACCGACAAAGTTCCTTTGAAAATTCAAGGCGGCCGTGAAGAAGGCTTTCGCGGATATGCCTACAAATCAAATTATACCGAAGGCGATTGGAAGATCGTCGTCGAAACAAGCTCGGGTATCGAAATATCTAGACTTTACTTCACACTTTACATGGTCGAAAAAGATCCGTCTCGTACCTTTAAAGTTGACGAAAAATAAGCCGGCCCAATTGCTCATTTAAGGAATTTTTTCGGACTTAAGTTTTCTTAGAAGAAAGTTCTTTTTTTTAATCTTGTCTAATTTTTCTTAATTTCTTAAGGTAATCATCATGACGACAAAAGAAGATATCGAAGTAATTATTTCTCTTCGCGAAAAGGATCTTGGCGGTTTTAAAGTGCGCCGTGTCCTTCCTTTTGCTAAACATCGCATGGTTAGCCCGTTTGTATTCTTTGAGCGTATGGGTCCCGCCGAAATCGAGCCAGGTAAAGGCATTGTTCACTCTGAAAGAACGCCAGATGATTTGGTCGGAAAAGTTTTTGGCCAAACAAGTCCCGTTTCGGTAATGTCTGATTTATTTTACGCCGAATTAGAAATGACGAAAGGTGAAGCTTTAACTATACCTTCTGAAAATCGCGAACAAGCCGCCTACTTAATCACAGGATCTATTCGCGTTGATAATGACCATTTAGAACCTTACGCCATGGCCGTCGGAAAAAATACCGATGACATGACAATCGAAGCCGTAGAAGATTCACACATTAAGTTAATTGGCGGAAAATCAATCGGACCACGCGAAATATACTGGAATTTTGTTTCCAGCTCGAACGAAAGAATTGAACACGCCAAAAAAGTTTGGGCCCATGGCCAACAAAAGATAACAACCGTTTTTTTCCGATACCGGGCGATGATCAAGAATTTATTCCGCTACCAAATGTTTAGCCATTGCTCTTAAAATAGATTTATTAAAAACAAACTTTCCTGAAAGGAAAACAATGAACTTAAAAGCCATCTTAATTCCCAACACAGATTTAAAAACAACGTCAACACGCGCTTCAATCGGACTACTGGCCTTACGTTTGATAATTGGAATTGCTTTAGTTCTTCACGGGTCAGGAAAAATCACATCTCCATTTTCGTGGATGGGCCCAGATGCACCGGTACCAGGAATTCTTCAGGCTTTAGCGGCCTTGTCAGAATTTGGTGGCGGTTTATCAATGATCATCGGACTTTTAACTCCGCTATCTTCGCTGGGAATCATTGCGACAATGGCCGTTGCAGTCAACGTTCACGCATCGAAAGGTGATGGATTCATTCAAGGATTCGAATTAGCCGCTGTGTACCTAGTCATCGCTTTAACGGTTCTTTTAGTAGGCCCCGGAAAGTATTCGATCGACTCGATCATCGCTAAAAAATTATATAAGTCCAACTAGTTAAATCATGTCATCACCTAAACTACAGGATCTTTTAAATCTACATGACCAAGCTTACACACCCCAAGGTATTCAGCTAAGCCTTGGAGATAGCTATTTGTATAAAAAAAATCCCGTATTTAAAAATATCCGCGACGAGTTTTATAAATCGGGATTTAAATACACCGACAAAGATTTCTGTCATTATGCCGTTTTACCTTACGCCTCACTGAATGCGATTTTGAAAGAAAAAAAGGTTCCGTATTTTGACAACGTCACGGTCTTAAAAGAGATCGAAGCGAAACATCCCGGGCGATTTACTTGCAATGACATTATCAAAGTAAAACCGAACTATACACTTCACGAGTCAAGCCACTGCGTGGTCGACCACTTTTTAAAAGACGTTCAACTGAACGACACGACTTTACCGGCAGAAGGTAAAGTCGCGTTCAAGCTTGTTATGGCCGAAGCCTTCGCGAACACGGTTGAAACGTTAGCTAACCTTTTTAATGATTCTATCGAACAGCGTTTATTTTATGAATTAGGTTCTTATGCGATCCACACAAAAAAAGTAAATCAAATGCTACAGCAAGCAACCGATGTACTTGGGCCAAAGCTTACGTTTCACTTGGTCTACGTTTCTTATTTGTATTCGAACTGCCTTTTTCCAGAACCCAACAACAAGGCTGTTAATTATATCTTAGATTTATTAATTCCGGATGAAGCGACCAGAAAAAAAGCAATGGATTCACAAAGCGTGCGGAAATTATTTAATCATGCTTTCGAATTAAGTTTAGATTTCAGATTACAAACCACTGGTTTCTACTGTGCCTTTTCTGGTTTAAATACAGACATCAATCAACTGCTAAACATCGATATCAATGCGATTTATACTAAAACACCACATATTAAAAATTTACTGAAAAACTTTGAACCGATTTTCACAACTTAAGTGATTTTAATATTTCCCGGAGAAATACATTCAAATAATCGACTCCAGATCTCATCGACATTGTATCTCTGTTCCACATCGAACCGAGCCTGTTTTTGAATGGCGCTAAATAAAACCGGATCATTTATTAAACTTAACGTTTTTTCAAAAAGATCATCTGGATTTTTCGTTTCAAATAGCAATCCATTTTTTTTAGGCTGAATTATATCAGGCACGCCACCGGCATTGGATGCGATGACCGGAATACCTGAGGCCATTCCTTCAATAATACAACGACCGAAAGTCTCTTTGTACGAGGGCATCCAAATTAAATCTAAGTTCTGAATTTTTTCACCGACATTTTCTTGAAAACCTTCGAAGATAACGTTGTCAGCAATACCAAGTTCTGCTGCCAAACTCGCTAGTTGGGGGCGAATCGGAGTTTCCGAAGGTGTATCTTCTCCGAACAGATGCAAAGTCCAACGACGTGATTTTTCATCGACTAACTTTTTTAACGCTCGGATTGCGATCTCTTGTCCTTTTTGACGATCAACTCTGGCAACGATTCCGATTTTAACTGCAACATCTTTGTTTGGGATTGGCTTAAAATGAGGTTCGAATTTATTCAAATTAACTCCATTCGGAATAACGCAAATTTTTTCGAGCGGAGCCCCCGTTGTCTCTACCAAATTATCACGGTGCAAAGGAGTCAATGCTACCCATTGATCCACTTTAGAAAAAACAAAACGGTGCCAAAGATCGCGCTTCTTGACGTCATAAAAAGTATGCGACATCGCAGAGACTTTGGCTTTAGGCTTTACAAACATCAACTGCTTTAAGCCCTGATGACGATGAAACAGAAAAGCAACATCTTCACCATCTAAGCGAAGTCTCCAATCACGAATTTCATTTTGCTTAATATTAGGTATGCTGATAGTCGACTGCCGAAAACCTCGCCGTAACAAATTTTTCTCAAGCGGAGTCCCTTCGACAGCAATCACATAAGACTCTATCTTATGATTTATTAACCATTCGTGGAACTCGATAATTACTAACTCAAGACCGCCGAATCCGGGCGATACGGTACCTTGTATAACTTTAACCATTTTGACATCATTTTGTTGCTCATATAAGTTAACCACCTGAGGCCAATAAAGTGAAAACATATTTTAAAAACAATCGTTCAATCATCTTGCTTGCTTTAACTTTCGCTACGTTAAGATTTGCAATTAGCTTCCAATTTGAGCTAGGTACTGACGAAGCTCACTACGTCCTCTACGGACGTCATTTGGCCCTTTCTTACTTCGACCACCCTCCCGTAGTCGGCTGGGTGCATTATCTGTTTCTAAATTTCCTATCACTTCCAATTCAGGTTTCAGCTCGAATTCCCGCGATTTTAAGTTCTTTCATAGGCACACTTTTAATCAACGAATGGCTTCGTCGAAAAAATTACTCGACCGAAAGTCGGCTGGCGGGATTGTTCGGCCTGAATATCGCGATTCTATTTTCAGCGCTTTCATTCTTCTTTTTACCCGACACTTTTTTGTTTATTTTGATTCCACTTTTAACACTGGTTGTTGATAACTTGACGCAGAAAAAATCGTTGGCAAATTGGATCTACTTTGGCCTTGTTTTGGGGCTGTCGGGTCTTACAAAGTACACGGCGATTCTATTTCTTGTACCGATTGCTTGGTACTGGATTAAGACAAAAAGTCTAAAAGACTTTCTAACACCTTCGTTTTGGTTGGCGGTTGTGATCGCAATGATTGTCGTAAGCCCCGTTTTAATCTGGAACTTAAAAAACGACTTCATCAGCTTTAAATACCAAACAGGTCACGTCATTTCTTTTAAAACAATGAACATCATTGCCTTCCTGGGTGCGCAAGCCAGTCAATTTGTGGGTTTAAGTTTTCTGTATTTTTACTGTTTTCCAAAAGTTAAAACCGATCAAGACCGCTTCGATTTTTTGCTTTTACTGACGCCATTAGTATTCTTTAGTTTCTTCGCATTATTTGAAAACTTTTTACCACACTGGACGGCGCCTTTCTTTATTCTAGCTATCCCATGGGGTGTCGCCGAAAATGTACGCCGCCACAATGGCCTGACGAAAAAATTAAAAATAGCCCTTACTGTTGGGTTGCTTCTGTTCACCTTTGTTCATGCCGAGCTCGCATTTCACTTTTTACCGTTTAGCGCTTCTCGTGATTTACAACGCGATATCCAAGGCTGGCGCGAATTTACAAAACGCAGCCTTACAAAATCTGATTATCCCTTGGGAGTAACGAATTGGACATTCGGCAGTCGCGTCAAACTATACTCTGAACTTGAAGGTCGTGAAAATGTCATCGTTCTGGATCACCGTACCGACCAATTTGATATTTGGTCGGCCGCTTTACCGCCTGCAAATAATATTTTGATGCTGGTCGAACAGAAAAACGAAACCGAGTTTTTAAACTCGGTTCACTGCGATAGCCAAAAAGATTTAGGGGTCGATGGGCCAAGGTACAAAGGTCAAAACCTTATCGACTTTAAATTAGTCGAATGCACCGGCTTTAGTTGGAAGTAAATGCCGCCTGTACCTGGGTAAACACAACTTGGGGCGTGATCACCTTAATGCACATGTTATTGGTGCAATTTGTTTTACGGTGGTTCGTGGCACTCACGCACGGCGAACACGAATAATTCGAATAAAGGGCCGTTGATTGCCCTAAAGAGCCATACAGCTGCGGCGTTTCCGGTCCAAAAAAGACAAACGATTTAATTTTTGTGACCGAAGAAAAATGGGCAGGACCCGAATCATTCGTAATTAATATTTTAGACAATGTATACAAAGCAGGAAGCTCTTCAAAACGAACGGCACCTGCAAAGTTAATACAACGGGGATGTGAAACCAAAGCATGTAATCGATCTAAATCCGCTTTTTCACTTGGAGAACCCGTTAACAGAACTCGTAAAGATAAATTTTCTTTTAAAAGCATTAATATAAGTTCGGCAAAATTTTCGATCGGCCATTTTCTTTGTGGTAAAAAGTCGCCGGCATTCGCGTTGACTAAAATAATCGGATCATTATTCCAATTCGGATCCAAAACTTGAATTTGCTTTTTAATTTCAGCCGTCGTGGCTTCGGCAATATGGGCCTGAGAAATGATAAGGTCTTCTGCTAAAGTCTGACGTTTAAAAATTCCGTCAGAAGATAATGGAACAAATAACGCCTCGATCAAATTCATAAAATTATGGGCAATATGAGTTTGATGATTGTATGGAATCGGATGAGTCAAAAACTGACCGCGATACAATCCTTCTTGATGAAAACGGTGAAAACCAACGCGGTAATCAGCGCGGGTTAAAAAAGTTAATAGCGATGTCACTCTAGAAAATAATTCTAAATCAATACACGTATTGATTTGATTTTTTCGACACCAAAAGAAAAACCGTAAAGAATCCCACAACAACAACGGAATACTTGATTCACGCAAAACAAAAATATTATTTTCTGGAACAGTTTTTAGTAAATTTAAGCTGGCTTTGTTTTTTTTGAATATTAGAAAAAAGATTTCTACATTTTTCGATTTCAACTGACGCATGCAAGGGTCAGCTAAAATAGCACTTCCCATCTCACTCAGCTCAATGAACACCGCTTTTTTGGGACCATTCAATTGATTCGGAGTAAAAATCAGTAAAAGGCGATCGATGAAAGAAAATAGAAAGCACAGTGGCACACCCAGATAAAAATCAATTTTTCGCATTAGATCGACATTCATGCCCCCGTGATACTACCTTTTCAAAACGTTCTCAAGCCAAAGCAATCCTGAAGATTTTGAACTTGCTTTAAAAACAGACAAAACCAAGCCCGTTGATTTTTAAGCCAAAACTGCTACGAATAGTTATGCCGCTACCAATGCCCGACGATTCTGAAGCGAAAAACATTTTAAACCCAAATGGCACAGCTTCCGAGCGCGAGATCAACCGCGCCGTTCATTTATCCACTATCGAAATCATCGTGGGCTCAATCGGACATGGCTTTAAAATTCCCTTAACCGGGTTTTTCTTATCGCTGAACCAATTGTATTTTTTAGCCAATGCCTTAAATAAAGACCACTTACCTCGTTCATCCATTTTTGAAATATCAGGTATAACGGCCGCTTTGAAATCTTTGTCGATAGCAGGACAAAAAATCGGCCCCATGTTTTCGATCATGACCCAAGGAGTCCTTTTTTACTTAGGGACACTTCTTTTAGGCACTGGCTTAGCAGGGCAATTATTGGGTGCGGTTATCATGACCTTGTGGTCGTTTATCCAATCGCTATTTACTTATGTTGTTGTTTTTGGTTTTGATTACATCGGAATGCTGAATTATCTGAACGAGAAATTAGTTTTTAAAAATTTCGCACTGGGGCACTATCTCATTCTAACCGTCGCGTTCGCCGTCATGATCAAAGTGATTCTAGGAGTCAGCTTAGTCCTATTAAGCTATTTTAAAAAGCAAGAGATGGTCTTCTTTCAGGCCAGCCTCCTCAATAAATTTAAATCGCAATTGTCTTTACAACCTGAAAATGGCCATCCGAAAATGGCCCCGTGGAAAGGGGCCTTCAAAGACATGGCAAAACCGTTTTTTATTTTAAACGTCGCCATCATGGTTTTCTTTTTTTACCAGTTAGAACAATCGGCAGGTTCGATGATTTGGCCCATCATTAGATCTTTAGGAATTGCGTATCTTTTATTTTACATCGTTCGAAATAAAACAGTTCAACGGTATTTAAAGAAAAACTTCGCGGGCTTTTACGCTAAGGCAGAAAAAGCTTTAGCTAAAATGAATCCACCAAATTAAAAGCTTTTGATTTTATCAAATACCGTTTCCAAATAATAATCTAACCAGCGGCGACCAATCTTTGGATCAATTCTTTGATCAATATAACCCATGTGCCCGCCATGTTTATTGATGGTTACATGAGTCGACGCCGGCCATTTCGCCGTCTGATAATCGCTCACGTTCACAAAAGGATCATCTTCTGCCGTTAAAACAAAAGTTGGAGTTTCAATGCGGTCGACGTAAGCCCACGCCGAACACTGCGTGTAATAATCCTGCCCGTCTATAAAGCCATTTTTTTTCGATGTGTAAACTTCATCGATATCTTTAGTTTGTCCAATGAAAGGTAATTTTAAATCAATCTCTTCTCTTTGAATAATTTTTTTCAAAGTTAAGTAAAACCGAATATCGTAGACTTTTGAAAAACGCTTCGTTAAAAGCTCGGCCGCGCTATCTAGTTTTAACGGAGCGTTCACGATGACAGCGTAGTCAGGGCTGCGCTGACCGTATCGCTTCTCTAGTAAATTAAGCAAAATGCTTCCACTCATCGAAAAACCAACGGCTATCTGCTTCGATCCCGCGAATTTGACGCGGCACCAATCTAAAATCGCTTCAGCGTCTTCACCACGACCCGAATGGTAGCTTTTCTTAGCCTTCGCTAAATGCGAAGCCATACGATGATTCACCAGCACCACGTTCCAACCGCGCTGCAAACCTAAATTCGCCGTACGACGAACGTAATCGGCTTCGGCCGACCCACCAAGGCCATGATAAACACTGACTGTAAAATCAGATTTATTATCAAAGTAATGCAGCAGCAGTTGATCGCCGTCGGGCAAAGTTAAAAAATAATTTTCAAATTTTTTTGCTAATGCGGGCGACGGAATAAAATGCCCAAGTAAAGTTTGTGAATGCCCCGTCCAAATACTCAGTAACGGTTTGAACGGGCGTAAATTAAGATCTAAATTCTTTAAAGTCATAATCCCGAAAGACTACCAAATTTTTATGCGATCGCCTTCAGATAAATACAAAGCGTCACCTTTTTTACAAGAAAAAGCCTCTTGAAAGCCGGTTTGATTCTTCACTTGCTCGTTAATACGCGCGTAACCTAAGCTGTGCGGATCTGTTTTCAACTGCATCTCTTTGGCTTTATCTAACATCACGTTACACCACAAGCGACCGTAGGCGACGAAGAACTTTTGTTTGTCTTCAGCCGACCCCTTACCTTGGTCAAAAGCCGCGTTGTACGCAAAAGTTAAACCGACTAAATCCGCAATGTTTTCACCTTGAGTCAAAGCGCCGTTGTGACCCACTTTATTAAACTGCGCCATCATCTTCATACCGCGCTCTTGAAATTTCTTAATGTCTTCGTCTTTCATCCATTGGTGTAATTTACCGCTGGCATCAAACTTAGCACCTTCGTCATCAATGCCGTGGCCCATTTCATGACCCACAACAGTTCCAACCGCACCTAAGTTTTCAATCAAATCACCTTCGGCCACAAAGAACGGATACTGTAAAATACCAATCGGTAATACAAATTTATTTTTGTCCGGAGAATAATAAGCATTCACCGTTAATGGACCCATACCCCAAGCTTCTTTATTCACACCTTCACGCAAACGTTCAAACGTACGCTTATGACCCGCCATCGCCAATTTTTTCATATTGTCATACGGCTGCGTACTGCTAAATTTTTGCGTCAGTTTGAAATCCCACTCGCGATCTGTTGTCGGCTGTACTAATTGTAACTTCGCCGTCGTAATCTTTTCTAAAGCGCCTTTTTTGCTTTCTTTCGTTAACCAATTATTTTTTTCGATACCAGCCACGATTGAAGCCCGAATTTTTGCAGCAACCGCTTCCATTTTTTCTTTCGGAAAATTCGGAAATACGCGCGGTAACATTTCGATATCTAACTCACGACTAAATGATCCCATGACTGACATCGTACAACGCTCTTGTCTGTCCGATCGCGAAATGGGGCCGCCTAAATATTTGTGTCTAAAATCCCAACGTTTTTTAAACAATTCAGGGTAAGCATCATCCATGTATCCACGGGCATTGCGGTAAACGTACATATCTTTTAAAACTTGTAGGTTGTCGGCATTAATTTCTTTTTCTGCAAACGCGAAACTTTCAGGAATAAAATCACGTAGCAATGTCGAATCAGGAACGTTCGTTTTAAAGAAAGAATCTAACTTTAAAGCGCTGGTCTGCTTCAAGAAATCCGCGCGGCTGACTTTACGCGGTTGCGTGTAACGTTGTCTGAACTCCGCTGGAAACGGATAAACTTCTTTAAATTTCTTTTCAAAATTAACAATCGCTTCCGCACGTTTTAAATGATCGTCTTTTGATTCTTTCGGATAAATTGTATTTAAGAACTCAGACATCAACTTCGTGTATTCAACAACTAACTCTTTATTGTCGTAATAGCTGTGCTCTGGTAAGCCCATAAAATTCACATCAAACGTCATGTCATAAATACTCGAATCATCAATATTAGGCATGATCTCGTACGAAGCCATCGACCATTTGTCATTCGTCATGTTTTCCAAATTCAAATTTACAAAGTCATTGATCGTCTTAATTTTAGCGACATCTTTAACAAGACCTCCGACTAAAGATTTTTCTTCTTTTGTAGCTGCTGGCTTATTCATGCATGACAAATAGAAATCTTTCAATTGCTGCGAACGCGGCGAAAGTTTTTTCTCGTTCTTAATATTTTTAAAAAAATCTTTTTTCTTTTCTAAAAGTCGCTCATCTGAGTCATCAAACGCAAATGTGTGCGAACTACGATCATCACGTAACTTAAAACTTTTTTCCACATTGTTACAAACATACTGGTGAAAATCCTGACAAGGATTCACGGCTTTATCTAACGTAAAATCTCTTTTTCCTGGAATAGCGCTACTCATATTTTCAGCAGCAACCGCTGAAAAATTTAGAGCTAATACTCCTAAAACAAACACTGATATATTTCTTTTCATTTTAAGGAACGAAACTGGATGCAAGGCCATGATAAAATCCTCCGATTTATTAAGATAACCTAAAAAGTCTGTCATGAGTCGAGTCAAAACGTGAAGCTTTTTTTCCACAGATAGACTTCATCCGGACTTCACGTCATACTCACAAATGAACAACCAAAATAAAAACTGTCAATTATGACAACTAGCTTACTGGAGGCAAAATGTCGTCACCATCAATCCCATTTATCGATCTTAAATCTCAATACACAGCCTTGAAAGCTAATATCGATGCGCGTATTCAAAAAGTTTTAGATAGCGGCGCCTACATCAATGGCCCTGAAGTCGCAGAATTAGAACAAAAATTAGCGGCCCATACCGGAAGCAAATTCTGTTTAGCCGTTGCCAGCGGAACAGATGCATTGTTAATTCCAATGATGGCCCTAGGCATTGGTCCTGGTGATGAAGTCATCACGACAGCTTTCTCGTTTATCGCAACAGCTGAAACAATTGTATTATCTGGCGCAAAGCCGGTTTACGTTGATATCGACAAAAAAACTTTCAACATCGATATTACAAAAATCGAAGCGGCCATCACGAAAAAAACAAAAGCCATCGTGCCCGTTTCTTTATACGGCCAAGTTGCCGATCTTGAAGAGATCAACGCCATTGCAAAAAAACATAATTTATTCGTCATCGAAGATACGGCACAATCTTACGGCGCTGGTTACAAAGATAAAAAAAGTGGAGCGTTGACGACTGCGGCCGGAACTTCTTTCTACCCAGCAAAACCATTGGGTTGTTACGGCGACGGCGGAGCTATTTTTACGAACGACGAAAAACTTTTAAAAGTGATGAAAGAAATTCGCGAGCACGGATCTGAAAAAAGATACTACCATACACGTATTGGCGTAAACGGTCGTTTAGACACAATTCAGTGCGCAATCCTTTTAGCAAAATTAGAACGTTACGACTGGGAAGTCATTCAACGTAATCGCGTTGCGACGAAATTCACTGAGGCTTTTACAGGATTAAACAAAATCGATCCGCAATTCTCAACTCCATTCGTTAGACCCGGCAACACAAGCGTTTGGGCGCAATACACTTTAACATTAACAAACCGCGAAGCCTTCCAAAAGAAAATGACAGAGCTTAACGTACCGACGACAGTGCATTACCCATTAGCAATGCCAGATCAACCTTGGTACAAAGAAAATACTCCGGCGCAAGTGGCAATCCCTAATTCACAATGGGCTGCTGATCACGTCATCAGCTTACCAATGTTCCCCGACATGACTGACGCACAACAAGACGTTATCATCGACGCCGTTAAAAAAGCGGTCGAATTTTCGATGAAGTAATTGCAAAAAAGGCAAAACGGCGTAATTAATTACGTCGTAGCTTCTTTTTAAGCAATCGCCCGAATGACCTAATTATTTCGCCGGCAAAACAAAGGCAAACAAATGATCACAGAATTTAAAGCATTACCAAAAACTGTTTCGATGGACTCACCCAACGGCAAAATCACTTGGGGAGACGGAAAAAACTTCGTTCTTTTCGCAGGCCCCGACATCATCGAAGATGAAGGCATGGTTATCGAAACCGGCAAAGAATTAAAACGTGTGACTCAAGCCTTAGGTATTCCTTGGATTTTAAAATGTTCATTTGATAAAGCTAACCGCCAAAGCGCAAAAAGCTTTCGCGGCCCCGGCATGCGTGAAGCTTTAAAATCGTTAGACAAAATTAAATCTGAAATCGGCTGCGCGTTCATCACAGATGTTCATGAAACCATTCAAGTTGAAGAAACCGCAAAATACGCCGAAGTCATTCAAATCCCCGCGTTCTTATCAAGACAAACTGATTTGATGGTCGCCGCAGCTAAAACGGGCCGCGTGATTCATATTAAAAAAGGGCAATTCTTAGCCCCTTGGGATATGAAATCAATTGCGCAAAAAGCCGTTGATGCCGGTAACGACAAACTTTTACTTTGCGAACGCGGAACAACTTTCGGTTACAACCGTTTAATCAATGATATGACAGGCCTAATCGAAATGCGTAATTTAGGTTTTCCGGTCATCATGGATTGCACGCACTCAACTCAATTACCAGGAGCAACCGGCGAATCAAGCGGTGGCCGTGGCGAAATGGTTTGGCCTTTGGGCAGAGCCGCAATGGCCGTCGGCGTAGACGGAATTTTCTTAGAGACTCATCCAAACCCAGATGTTGCTTTGTGTGATGGACCCACATCTTTACCGTTAAAAGATTTAGAAAAAGTTCTTAAAAACCTTCAACAAATTTTCAAAACGCACCAAGGATGAATAAAGCTCTAATGAAACATTGGGGTAGAAATCTGTTAAGGCCGGTCGCGGCTTTAGCTTTTTTAATTATTTTAATTAAAAAAGGTCCCTTTCAGTTAGACCAAATTAAATATATTTTTAGCCAAGAAAAAGTTTTAATCACCGGCTTTGGCCTGATTCTGTTACAATTTTTTCTTACCGCCTACCGCTGGAAATTATTTGTCGACACCAAAGCCAAGATATCAGCTTTCTTAGCTTTTAAATTAACTTTAATTGGCCAATTCTTTTCATTCTTCATTCCTGGTGGCGTCGGTGGTGACATCGTCAAAGCCCTCGAGCTTTCAAAACTAAAATCACTTAGTCGATCAGACACTCTTTCAACCGTGCTGGCCGATCGAATATTTGGATTATTTGCCATGGTTTTATTTTCCAGTTTGTTTTTAGCGATTGATTTTTCGCTTGAACACAATAATGGCATATTAAAATACCTAGCGTTCAGCACCTTGCTACTTTTAGCCATGTTCGTCGGATTAATGTTTGGACGCGTCGTCGTACAGATGATTTATAATTTTTTCGGATCGAAAGAAAATAAAATTTTATTAACTTTGCAAAAAATGGTTACGTCTTTCGATTTAACTTTTACAAGCTTTCGTAATAAAAAATTAGTCAGCTTCACGGTTCTGTTGTCTTTAGTTCTTCAAGTGATCTCAATCTACTTTATGAGTCTAGTTGTTGAATCGTTAGGCGTTAGTATCCCATCGTACTTAATTTTCTTCTCTTTGTGCTGTTTCGGATTCTTAGCTTCGGCGATCCCAATCACGCCCGCAGGTATCGGAGTCGGCCAAGCGGCTTTTTACTTCTTATTTGCTGCCTTTAGCGAAGATTTGGGCAAAGCTGCCGTCACCGCCATCAGCGCCCTTCAACTTTTTCAATTTTTCTACGCGATCATCGGCGGCATCATATTCTCGGCCAGCCCCCTTTTAAGAAAAAATATTCAAGCCGAACAAAAATAGAAAAACTTCGGGGCTCATCCAAACCCTACTCAAAACAATCTCCTCAAAGTTTGCGCTGATAACGCCGCATTCTGCCGAACGTAAATAAAGCGAATGACTCCAAAAGACTTTGAATTCTCTAAAAAAATCGTTAAGCTTTTGACTATATTTCACAATGGAGATCTATGGGCTTACTGACTAAACAACTCATCAATCTAATTCGTTTACTTCACTCAGATACGGGTCAAAACCAAATTGCCACGGGCTTAGCCTTCGGCATCTTTTTAGGGTTTGCCCCATTTGTATCGATCCAAACTCTTTTAGTGCTATTCATCGTCTTTATCTTCCGGGTGCAATTAGGGGCTGCCTTCTTATCAGCTTTCTTCTTCAAATTCGTGGCTTACATGCTTGACCCAGTCGCCGATGACCTGGGCCGCTGGGCTCTTGAATCCCCATCGCTTCGCGAACTTTTTGTGACGATGTACAACACGCCTTTTATTCCGATGACCCGCTTCAATAACTCGATCGTCATGGGTTCTTTCATTATCTCGTTAATCTTGTGCCCTATCCTATTTTTCGTATTTAAATATTTAATCGCACAGTACCGCACTAAGTTCGTGACCAAGATCGAAGCCACCAAGGCTTGGAAAGCCTTCAAGGCGACAAAATTCTACGATTGGTACGCAAAATACAATGATCTATACGGAGGCGCCTAGTGTCTGATTTAATCAATAACCCAACCCCCTCTGAATCATCGAACGGCCGTCACGAAAGTACGATCGCTGAAGCCAAAGCGACTTCAACAAAAGTTGGTTCCGGCGGCGGCGGAGCTCCTCCTAAAAAAGTAAAAAAACCAACCGGCCCCATTCGCTGGAACGCAATCATTCCCTTTGCAATTTTTGTTTTCCTGATCTGGGCGTACTTCTTTTTCTTCTTCGACCTTCACATGAAAAAAGCCATCGAATGGGGCGGATACAAAGCTTTAGGCACAGAGCTGAACATCGGCGAATTCAAATCTTCATTCATTAATGGCAACGTCGAAATTAGAAAATTAGAAATCACCGATGCAGCCAAACCTGAATTGAACTCGATCGAACTTTCTAGCATTCGCTTCGCAGTCAAATGGGACGCATTACTTCGCGTTAAATTCGTCATCCAAGAGATCGCCGTCGAAGGCGTTCAGTTCATGTCAAAACGCGCCCACGTCGGCAAAGTAGCTCCGCCAGAACCCCCATCAAACGAGCCTTCTTTTACGGCCCAGTTGCAAAATAAAGCTTTGAACAAATTAGAAAAAGACAATCAAAGCAACGTGCTTGGCGACGTCTCCGCATTTCTTAAGACCGGAAAATGGGACGACCAAATTAAGAACTTAGAATCACAAATGGCATCAAAAAAATTACTTGAAGACCTGAATGTAAAATGGGCCGGCAAAAAAACAGAGTGGGATGCAAAATTAAAAACTTTACCTTCAAACGCCGAACTTCAAACTTTCAAAACACGATTTGAAGCGATTAAATACAAAGATTTCAAAACCCCACAAGAGCTCGATTCTTCAATCAAGCAATTTGACGCTTTATTCAAAGATGTCGATTCGAAAAACAAACAGATTAGCCAATTAAAATCAGAGCTCGAAACTGATTTAAAAAGCATCGACACAGATTACAAATCCGTCGATGCTCAAGTCAAAAAAGATATCGACAGCATTAAGACAAAATTTAAAATTCCTAAGATCGACGCGGCCAGTTTCGCCAAAGCGTTATTTATGCAGTACTTAACGCCAATTATGTCGAAAGTAGATCGTTATAAAGCATTAGCTGAAAAATACTTACCACCCAAGTATTCAAAAATGATCAAAGACGGCAAAATCCCGAAGCAAGCCAAAAAAGAAGATGATGAAACAATCCAACCGCATCCACGCGCCAAAGGAACAACCTACGAATTCCCGGTTAAAAATGGCTACCCACTTTTCTGGATTCAAAAGATCAGCATCAGCTCAAAATCAAATAACAACGCAGACTACGGTGATTTCTCGGGCCTGATCGAAAACATCACTTCTAATCAGCGACAAATCGGAAAGTTAACGACGTTAGATATCAAAGGCGATTTCAAAAAAATGAACGTTTCTGGTATCCACGCAACGGCTGAGTTAAATAATTTAAACGAAGAGCCTCAAGCCAAATTCGGATTCAATGTGGGCGCGTACCCGCTTGAAAATTTAAGCTTATTAAATTCTAAAGATGGTCAAATCAGCATTCCAAAATCAGTGGCTAGCTTCACAAGCTCAGGCCAAACAATCGGTTTCAAAAACTACACGCTGCTTATCAAAACAGAATTTTCAAACGTAGCCTTTAAAACCGAAGTGGCCGACAAAACAATCAGCGACATCCTAAACCAAACCTTCAGCGCGATTAACCGTTTCGACGTCGAAGCTAAAGCGTCAGGAGAATTAAAGGACCTAAACTTCGATATCAGCTCAAGCCTTGGGCTCGACCTTCAGCACTCTTTCGAAAATGTCCTTAAAGCAAAAATCGCCGAAGCTAACGCCCAGTTACAAAAGGCTATCGATAGTGAAATCGGAAAATTGAAGGCACAGCTAACTGGCCAAACAGACGCGCTAAAAAACCAAGCCAACGGCGAAGTCGCAAAAGTTCAAAATCAGTTAGACAGCCAAAAGAAGCAAGTCGACGAGCGCATCAACGCGGCAAAAAAAGATCTAGAAAACCAAGCCAAAAAACATTTACAAGATGCCGGCAAAAAAGGTTTAGACGACCTTAAGAAGCAGTTAGGTTTCTAAAAAGCTCAAACACGCACCAACCCCACAAAGAAATTATTTTTAAATAAAAAGGAGATCACAGAATTTCCTTTTTATCTATTTAACGTATTTAGTTTAAAATTTTGAGCTTCACTCACCCTATGTAGATTAACCAAAGGGTAATTTAATCTAGTTCGAACTAATCCATGTCAGCCAAGTTTTACATAGGCTGATCTACATCCTTGTTGTTATTTCTATTTTATTTATAACTTTAATTTCTCTAATAGTAGATACTAGAAAAGCCCAAGATTTCAATTTTTCTTAAATAAGAATATTTTTAAAAGTTCTTCCAATCAACAACCGAACGCACAGACCTTAATTTCGACTCTCTATTATCAAGAACAATCGTCATCGGTAACCGATCAGCATCGACAAACTTAGATAGCTTTTTTTCTTGATCCCAAATCCGAAAAAACAAAGGCTCATTCATTTCAGGAAAGCTTTTTAAAAATTTAGTCAGGTCATCTTTAGCGTCGTCCAAAGAAACTAAGACAACAAGTGCCCGATCTTTGTTCTTTTTTGCAAAAGCTATCAACTCAGGAATTTCATTAAGACAAGGAGCACACCAAGAGGCCCACAAATGCACGTAAACGGTCTTGGTTGAATCAAAGAAGCGACCATCTGCTGCTACGGGGGTTCCTGCGTAATCAACCCATTTAGAGTCTTTTAGAAAAGAATTCATGTCTGCGAAAGTTATTTCTTTGGGTGTCTCAACATTCGATTCAGCATTTCGAGCAAAATAACTGGTCATCTTATTGAAATTAAAAACCGCAATAACGCATAAAAGGGCAATAACTAAAAATATTCCCGTTAACTTGGCATTCATAAAACCTCCATGAAGATTCTAAGCGTATTCATACTAATTCACTTAAACAATAGGCCCAGCACTTAAAACAGATTATCTCGGCAGCGAAATGATTTTTGGCAAAAAAAAACCCAAGATAAACTTGGGTTTTTTCAAAAATTATATTCTTATCAAAACTACGCTCTAGCGTGCATTGCTGCTCTAGATTTAGTTTTCATTTTTCTGACAACTTTTTTAGATTTAGCAGCATCAACTGATTTCGCTTTTTTGATTTTGCTAGTCATTTTTAATTGCTCTTTAGCAGAAGCTTTATCTTCTTTTGTTGCCTTAGTAGCTTTACCAGCCTTAGCTGTTGGGGCCGCTTTAACAGCCGTTTTGAAGTCGTAATCTACGAATTCAAGAAAAGCCATCTCAGCAGAATCACCTGGTCTACGACCGATTTTCAATACGCGAGTATAACCGCCATCACGATCTTTAAAACGAGGAGCAATTGTTTTCACAAGACTAACTGCATTGTCTTGGCTAGCAAGACGAGCAATAATTAAACGAAGTGAATTCAAATCGCCTTTTTTACCAAGAGTAACAACTCTTTCGATATGACGACGAACTTCTTTAGCTTTAGTCACAGTAGTTTTAATACGACCATGCTCAACTAATGAATTCATTAAGCCACGAATTAAAGCCTTTCTAGGGCCACTTTTACGACTAAAATGTTTAACTAAACGACGATGTGAAGACATACAAAAAACTCCTATTTACCCTATGTACTATGTATTAGACGGTTGCGCTGTTTCGCGCTTTGTTTGAGGCATTTGATTTGGATCCCATCCTGGAGGTGGCCATCCTTCAATCTTCATTCCTAAACCAAGATTCATTTCAGTCAGAATCTCTTTAATTTCATTTAACGATTTGCGACCAAAGTTTTTAGTCTTAAGCATTTCTGCTTCTGATCTAACAACTAATTCGCCAATAAAACGAATATTCGCATTTTTCAAACAGTTAGCAGAACGAACACTAAGTTCTAAATCATCAACTGATCTGAATAAATTTTCGTTCAAAGAAGAAGAACCCATCGCCTTAATTTCGTCAGAAGGCTCTAGAGACTCGTCGAAAGTTAAGAAAATTTGTAATTGTTCTTTAAGGATTTTAGAAGCTAAGGAAACTGATTCTTCAGGCTTCAAAGATCCATCTGTCCATACTTCAAGCGATAAAGCATCGTAATCCGTTCTTTGTCCAACACGGGCATTAGAAACAGAGTAGTTAACTTTACGAATTGGACTATGAAGAGCATCAACACCAATGTAACCAACTGGTAATGATTCAGTTTGGTTTTCAACTGGAGAATAACCACGTCCGTAAGACACGATTAATTCAGCATTGAAATTTGCATTGTTACCTAAGGTAGCAATATGTTGATTATGATTTAAAATTTCAATTTTATCGCTTGTGATGATATCTGCAGCCGTAACAACTCCAGGACCTTTTTTAGAGATTCTTAAGGTTAAAGGCTCAGAATTGAATTGTCTGAAACGAATTTGTTTCAAGTTTAAAATAATATCAGAAACGTCTTCTAAAACGTCAGTGATAGTAGAGAACTCATGTAGAACGCCGTCAAATTTAACAGCAGTTACAGCAGAACCCATCATTGAGCTTAAAAGAATGCGGCGGATGGAGTTACCTAAAGTAACTCCAAAGCCTCTTTCAAGAGGACGAACAACAAACTTTGCGTATTCACTAGATTGAGTTTCTTTTTCGATTTCAAACCCTTTAGGTTTAATCAACTCTCTCCAAAATTTATAATAGTGTTCTTGCATTTTTAAACCTCTTAGTTTCGAGTTAATTATCGAGAATAGTACTCAACGATCATACTTTCTTCGACTGGAATTGTTACATCTTCACGCGTTGGAGCATCTTTAACGATACCTTTAAGCGCTGTATGGTTAGCTTCCAACCAGCTCGGGATAGTTCTGCGAGAAACGGCTTGAATCGCGCTTAAGATCTTATCCATTTCTTTACTAGCTTGAGAAACCTCAATAACGTCGCCCTTTTTAGTGATAAAGCTAGCGATGTTAACGCGTTTTCCGTTTACTAAGAAATGGTTGTGACCAATTAGTTGTCTTGCTTCACGACGTGAATTTGCAAAACCTAATGTGTAAACAACATTATCTAAACGTAATTCTAAGAATTTTAATAATTTTGTTCCTGTGATTTCTTTCGATTTATCAGCTAATTCGAAATAATGACGGAATTGTTTTTCAGATAAACCGTAGTAACGCTTAGCTTTTTGTTTTTCACGTAATTGTAACGCGAACTCAGAAAACTTAAGACGAGACTGACCATGCTGTCCTGGGGGATAAGGTCTTCTTTCGAAAGCACATTTATCCGTGTAACATCTGTCACCTTTTAAGAAAAGTTTCATGTTTTCACGACGACATAATTTACAAACTGAACTATTTACGCAACTCATAATAACCTCTATTAAATTCTTCTACGTTTTGGAGGACGGCAACCATTGTGTGGAACAGGAGTAATATCTTTTAAAGATAAAATTCTGATACCAGTTCCCGCTAAAGCACGGATAGCTGGTTCACGACCTGCTCCCGGGCCTTTTAAAAGAACATCAACAGATTTCATACCGCTATCGATTGCCTTTTTAGCCGCGTCTTCTGCTGTTACTTGAGCTGCATACGGAGTACCTTTACGGCTTCCTTTGAATCCCATGTGTCCTGCTGAAGACCAAGAAACCGTGTCACCGCCTGCATCAGTAAAAGTAACAATCACGTTACCGAAACCAGCAGAAATATGGCATTGTCCTTGTAGAACATTTTTTTTAATTTTCTTTTTTACGACTGTAGAGGCTTTTTTATTTTCCATTATTCACCCTAGTTTAATTAAACAGCTTTTTTCTTGTTAGCTACAGTTTTCTTAGGACCTTTACGTGTTCTTGCATTCGAACGAGTATTTTGTCCACGAACTGGTAAGCCTTTTCTGTGTCTTGTGCCTCTGTAACAGTTAACGTCTGTTAAACGTTTAATCGACATACTGATTTCACGACGAAGATCACCTTCAACCTTGAAACTTCCTTCGATTAGAGCACGCATTTGCGCTGTTTGTTCATCCGTTAAAGCATCCGTACGTAAATCGCCAGGAATTCCTGCGTCTTTACATAGTTCTTTAGCGCGCGAACGGCCAATTCCAAAAATATATGTTAACGCAACTTCAACTCGCTTGTTACGAGGTAAGTCAATACCCATCAAACGTGCCATAATTAACCCTGCCTTTGCTTGTGTTTTGAGTTCTCACAGATCACTCGAATAACACCTTTTCTCTTAATAACTTTACACTTATTACAGATTTTTTTTACCGATGGTCTAACTTTCATTACTATACTCCGCCAAAAGGTTAATTTAATTAACACCCAATACTTAACTAGTCTAGCCCTAATTACTTAAGCCTAAAATTTTCTCAATATCTTTTAATATCAATTCAGGATCTTTTTCGCAGTCTACTTCGGCTAGCATATTTTTTTTAATATAATAGTCTATTGTCGGCCCCGTGTTTTTACTAAATTGATCAAGCCGTTCACCAATGACTTCTTTTCGATCATCAGGTCGCTGCTTTAACTCGCCACCACATTTTTCACAGATATCACCTTTAGATGATGGCTTAGAATCAATATGATAGATTTCTCCGCATTTTACACAAGTTCTGCGCCCCGTTAACCTTTTTACAAGCAATTTAGGGTTAATGCGGAAATAAATCACTTTACCAATCGCACTAGAGTTCTTTTTTAAAACTAATTCTAAATTTTCGGCTTGAGCAACCGTTCTTGGAAAACCATCGAAAATGATCGATTTACCTTTATTTTGCTCGACGTAACTATCAACTAATTTGATCATTACATCATCTGGAACCAATTTACCTTGGTCCATTAAACCTTTTGCTTCTAAGCCAACAGCTGTTTTTGCAGCAATCGCGGCTCTTAACAAATCGCCCGTGCTAAGCTGGATAAAGTTATGTTTATCCATTAAATAGCGGGACTGCGTTCCCTTACCAGAGCCCGGAGCTCCTATTAAGATTACGTTCAAAACTGAACCCTTCTGCTGCGAATTTTAACACCGGATAAGAAAGAATCATATTTTCTAGATAATAAATGGGATTGAATTTGTTGAGATGTATCAATAGCCACTCCAACTAAAATTAGTAAGCTCGTTCCACCGAAGTAAAATGGGATATTGAAAAACTTAGCCAATAAGCCTGGTAGGATACAAATCACACATAAATACAAACAACCAATAACATTGATACGATCTAATACGTAACGAATGAAATCTGCTGTGCTTTTACCTGCTCTAATACCAGGAACAAACGCGCCAGATTTTTTTAAGTTTTCAGAAACTTCGTCAGCATTAAACACGATGTCTGTGTAAAAAAATGAGAAGAATACGATAAACAAAACAAATAAAATGTTAAAAATAATTCCATCTGGATTCAAAGAATCTTTGATCGAATTGATCCAAGGTGTTTGAACAAACTGAGCCAAAGTACTTGGAAACATTAACAACGAACTTGCAAAAATTGGTGGAATAACTCCGGCAAAGTTAATTTTAATAGGTAAATGGCTAGAAGCTAAAGAACCCATATTGTTATTAGCAAGCTTTTGGCTGTACTGAATAGCAACACGACGTTGAGCTACTTCCATAAAAATAACTGCAGCAATTACTAGAACCATGAAAACCAATAACGCTAAAGCAAGAACAGCATTTAATTCATTAGATTTAACTAATTCGAACATACGTTGAGCGCCAGACGGAATTGAAGCCGCGATACCAGTAAAGATAATTAATGAAGTACCGTTTCCGATACCCTTTTCTGTGATTTGGTCGCCCAACCACATAATAAAACAAGTTCCTGAAACTAGTGTCAGAACGGTCACAAATTTGAAAGGGAACATTCCGATTGACCCAGATGACAATAAGCTTTGACCAGCAGTCGACGTTTGACTAGCTAACCAAGTGCTCATTCCGTAACCTTGAATAACAGCTAAAACAACAGTCGCATAACGAGTATACTGACTGATCTTTTTTCTTCCTGCTTCGCCTTCTTTCTTCAAAGATTCCAAAACTGGAATCGCAGAAGTTAAAAGCTGGAAAATAATTGAAGCAGAGATGTAGGGCATAATTCCAAGCGCAAAGATTGAAAATTGAGATAAGGCTCCGCCAGAAAAGGTATTAAACATACCGAAAATTCCGCGATTCTGAGAATTAAAAAACTCAGAAACTGCTAAACCGTTAACTCCTGGTGTTGGGATATGAACCCCAATACGATAAACAGCCAAGCAAACCAAAGTAAAAATAATTTTAGCTTTTAGACTTCCTAGACCTTTATTATCAACCTTTTGCTCAGCCACTACTTGATTACCTCAACTGATCCACCAGCTTTTTCGATAGCTAGTTTAGCTTTTTCGCTGATAGCGTGAGTTTTAACTTTTAAAGCTTTTTTTAATTCGCCTTTAGCTAAAATTTTAATTCGACTAGTTTTTGTAGATAATCCAGCTTTGTATAACGCAGCTGAATCAACAGAACCTTCGAATTGATTTAAGTCTGATAAATTGATGATTTGGTAATTAGTCGCAAACGCAATGTTTGTGAAACCAAATTTTGGTAAACGTCTAGAAAGAGGAGTTTGTCCACCTTCAAAACCACGTCTAACTTTACCACCAGTACGTGCAAGTTGACCCTTGTGACCTTTAGTAGATGTTCCGCCCATGCCAGATCCAATACCACGGCCAATTCTCTTTTTGTAATGAGTCGATCCTGCCTTAGGGGCTAATGACGATAGTAAGCTCATAATAACTCCAATTATTTCTTAACTGTTATTTCTAACAAATGTTGAACCTTATTTAACTGACCACGATTTGCAGAATTGTCAGAAACTTCAACTGTGCTGTTTACCTTGCGTAAACCAAGAGCTCTAACAGTTCTGATCTGATCTTCGCTGCAACTAATAGTTGAACGTTTTAATTTTACTGTAAAAGATTTAGCCACGACTAACCTCTCATTTTTTTCAATTGTTTTAATCCATCTAATGTAGCGCGAACTGCATTATGAGGATTACGAGTACCAACACATTTAGTTAAAATGTCTTTAACTCCTACTGATTCAAGAACTGCACGCACAGCTCCTCCAGCAATAACTCCAGTACCTGGAGCAGCAGGCTTCATGATCACTTTAGCTGCGCCAAATTTCCCAATAACTTCATGAGGAATTGATCCTAAGTCTGTTAATTGAATATCATTACAAGCTTTTTTAGCTGAACGCGTTGCCTTACCGATCGCCTCAGGAACTTCGCCGGCTTTACCGCTACCGAAACCTACTTGACCGACTTTGTCGCCAACAACCACTAAAGCCGCAAAAGAGAATCTACGACCACCCTTTACAACTTTAGTTACGCGATTGATCGCAACAACTTTTTCTTCTAATTCAGAATTCATTTTTTCCATTCAGTCTCCGATTAAAAATTAAGTCCGGCTTCACGCGCGCCATCTGCTAATGCTTGTACTCGTCCGTGGTAAATAAAACCATTACGATCAAACACAACTGCTTTGATACCTTTTTTCAAAGAAGCTTCAGCAACAGTCTTTCCAACTAATTTTGCCAAACCTTTTCCATCAAGTTTCTGATCAAATTTCAAAGATGAAACTGTCAAAATTGTCTTATGTTGTTCATCGTTCACAACTTGTGCGTAGATGTGCTTGGCACTTCTAAATACACAAAGACGTGGACGAACAGTCGTACCAGTTACGGTTTTTCTGATTTTAATTTTTTTCTTCAATCGGTTAGCAGACTTACTTGCAGTATGCTTCGAAACTCTTAACTTCATAAAACACCTCTAAAATTATTTACCTGCTGACTTACCAGCTTTACGTCTAATATGCTCACCTGCGTAACGAACACCTTTTCCAAGGTAAGGCTCAGGTGGGCGGAAACCTCTGATTTTGGCAGCAACCTGGCCAACTAATGCCTTATCAGCACCGTGAACCGTGATTGTGATTTGCTTTTCAACCTTAATCTCGATTCCTTCTGGGACATCAAAAATAATTGGGTGAGAAAAACCTAAAGATAATTCAAGTTTTTTACCTTGAACATTTCCTCTGTAGCCGACACCGTGAAGTTCTAAAGTTTTTGAGAAACCTGTAGAAACACCAGTGACAGCATTTTGGATAAGAACTTTATATAAACCGTGTAATGACTTAGATTCAGAAGTGTCATCTTGACGAGTTAATACAACTTTTTTATCAGCAACTTTAGCCGTTATGCGAGAATCCATGTTAAAAGCTAAAGATGATTTTGCACCTTTTACTGTTACTAGATTACCTGCAATCGTAACTTGAGTTTTGTCGTCTAAATTAATTGGGTACTTACCGATACGAGACATAATTAACCTACCAAACTAGACAAAGAATTTCGCCGCCAAGGTTACCCTTGATAGCATCATTTCCTGTCATAATCCCTTTATTTGTACTGATAATACATTGACCAGTTCCAGAACGAACGACTGGAATTTCGCTAGACTTAACGTAAACGCGTTTTCCTGGAGTACTTACTTTAGACAAGTTAGAAAAAGCTGGGTTACCGACTTCATCATACTTAAGGTAAATACGCATAATGCCTTGTTTACTGTCACGAGCCATTTTGAAGCTGCGAACAAAGCCTTCTTTAATCAAAATTTTAGCAATATTTTCACGAACTTTTGAAGCGGGCATGTCAACTTTTTCAAGTTTAGCCATAGAACCGTTTCGAACATTTGTTAACATTTGTGCAATAGTATCCATTTTATCCCCTACCAACTTGCCTTAGTAACACCAGGAAGTTTTCCATCAAGCGCTAGCTGACGGAAAGCAATTCTAGATAGACCAAATTTTTTATAATTACCACGAGGACGACCCGTGATCTGACAACGAGTAGTCACACGGTTTGGCGAAGTATTTCTAGGAAGAGCTTGTAGCTTTTGACGAGCTACAGTTCTTTCCTCCTCAGATAAAGAAAAGTTAACTGCTTTTTCACGAAGTTCGTCTCTGTACTTGTAGTACTTAGTAGAGATTTCTTTCTTACGATTATTTTTTTTAATACTAGCTAGTCTTGCCATATATCCCTTACTTTCTAAAAGGCATGCCTAATGCCTCAAGAAGAGCTCGTCCGTCGTTATCGTTATCAGCCGTTGTACAAATTGTAATATTCATACCACGAACTTTTTCTATTTTATCAAAGTTAATTTCTGGAAACACGATTTGTTCTTTAAGACCCATGTTATAATTTCCACGACCATCAAAACCTTTTGACGGCAAACCACGGAAGTCACGAACGCGAGGTAAAGCTAATGTTTGAAGACGATCCAAGAAAGACCACATTCTGTCACGTCTTAATGTAACACGAACGCCGATTGGAATGCCCGCACGTAATTTGAAGTTAGAAATCGCTTTTTTAGCTTTAGTAACAACTGCTTTTTGACCAGCAATTGCACTGATTTCATCAACGATACCATTAACAAGCTTTGGATTTTGAACAACATCGCCTGAAGATACGCTGATAATGATTTTTTCAAGTCTTGGAACTTGCATAGTGCTTTCGTATCCAAGTCTTTTCATTAAATCTGGTACTATTTCTTTAGTGTACGTTTCTTTTAATCTCATAAATTCCTCTATAACACTTCTGGAGCAAGAGAAACAATTTTAACAAACTGTTTAGCTCTTAACTCTCTAGCAACAGGACCAAAAATACGTGTTCCAACTGGCTCTTTAGCCGCGTTGATTAAAACAGCAGAGTTATCATCGAAACGGATATAACTGCCATCTGGACGACGCAACTTGTGAATAGTACGCACTATCACAGCTTTTGCAACATCACCTTTTTTTACTTTCGCGTTGGGAATTGCTTCTTTAATAGAAACAACGATAATGTCCCCGATAGATGCGAAACGTCTTTTAGAGCCGCCCAACACCTTAATGCACATAACTTCCTTTGCACCTGAGTTATCTGCTACATTTAAACGACTTTGCATTTGAATCATAAATTATACCTGCTTCGCTGTGTTTACGATTGAAGACAAAGCCCAACGTTTAGTTTTGCTTAGTGGACGCGTTTCGTAGATCACGACTGTATCACCAACTTTGCATTGTTGTTTTTCATCATGAGCTTTGATTACAGAAGATTTTTTGATGTATTTGCCATACTTTTCATGCTTAATCGTACGGTAAACCAAAACAGAAACAGTTTTTTGCATTTTACTTGCAACAACTTCACCTGTTAATTCTACGCGACGACCGCGGCCATTTTCAGTATTTTCAGTTACATTAGCTTTAGCTTTCATATACTACCTTGCAGACTTTCTGATTAACGCTGTATTAATACGAGCGATATCACGTCTTAAACTTTTAATTTGGTGAGGACCAGTTAGTTGACCTAAGCTGTTCTTCATTTTCATATCAAATAATTTAGTAACTAAATCAGTTTTCTGTTTAATTAATTCAACTGTGTTTTTGTTTTCAAGATCTTTAAATTCCATAATTAAACTCTCTCTAAAAATTTAGTTTTAAAAGGAAGCTTGTGTGACGCACGCAAAAACGCTTCTTTAGCTTGTTCGCGAGTAACACCGTTCATTTCAAATAAGATTCTTCCTGGTAAACAACGTGCAACCCAGAATTCTGGATTACCTTTACCGCTACCCATACGAGTCTCAGCAGGTTTTTTTGTTACTGGAAGATCTGGGAAAACGCGGCACCAAACTTTACCACCACGTTTAATAGTTCTGTTAATAGCAACACGGCCAGCTTCTAATTGACGAGCAGTAAGTCGTCCTTCTTCAGCCGCTTGTAAACCAAAATCACCAAAATCTAAAGTTGATCCACGGTGAGCTAAACCTTTAGCTCTACCGATAAATTGCTTTCTCCATTTAACGCGCTTAGGACTTAACACGGCCAGCCTCCTGATTTTGGACTTCGCGAACTGATAAAATATCGCCTTTGTAGATCCAAACTTTCATGCCAATAATGCCGTACGCTGTTTGAGCACGCGCTACACCGTAATCGATGTCTGCACGAAGAGTATGAAGTGGAACAGATTTTTCATTATACCATTCAGAACGAGCAATCTCTGCGCCGTCTAAACGACCCGATACACGAACTTTAATACCTCTAACCCCGCCCTTGACAGCAGCAGCGATAGATTTTTTAAGAGCACGTCTCCAAGAGATACGCTTTTCTAATTGCATAGCGATACTTTCTGCAACTAATTGAGCGTCTGTATCTGGCTTACGAACTTCTTGAATGCTTAAGAAAACTTCGTTCTTAGTTAATTTTTGGACGTCAGCTTTTAAAGTATCGATGCCAGTACCTTTTTTACCAATAACAACACCCGGACGTGCGGTGTGGATAATGATTTTAACTTTGTTAGCAGCTCTTTCAATTTCAATTTTAGAAACACCTGCGTGTTTCAATTTTGCTTTAAGATAATTTCTGAACTTCAAGTCTTCATGAATGAAATCATAGTAAGTTTTGCCTTTAGCATACCAACGAGAATCCCAAGTACGGATAACACCAACGCGAAAACCAATCGGATTGACCTTTTGTCCCATTATTTACCTTCCCCAAGAATCACATTGATGTGACTTAATTTCTTACGAACACCAAATGCACGACCTTGCGCTCTAGGACGGAAGCGTTTTAATACTGGCCCCTGATCAACAGAAATATGTTTGATGAACAGCTTGTCCATATCCATAGTTTTTTTGTAATCAGCGTTAGCAACAGCAGATTCAATTAATTTTTTAATCAAAACGGCCGTTTTTTTATTCATGTAAGTTAATGTTTTTAATGCATCATCAACTTTTTTGCCACGAACTGTGTCTGCAACTAGACGAGCTTTTTGGGCTCCAACTCTTGCATAATTTAAAGAAGCTTTAGTTTCCATAATTCAACCTACCGTTATTTCTTAGCTGCTGGAGCTGCAGGAGCTGCTTTTTTCTCAGCATGACCCTGGAAAGTTCTAGTTGGTGAAAATTCACCAAGCTTGTGTCCAACCATGTTTTCAGTGATGTAAACAGGTACGAACTTTCTTCCGTTGTGCACGGCGAAAGTTAAACCAATACACTCAGGAAGTATAGTTGATCTTCGTGACCAGGTTTTAATTACTTTTTTGTCGTTCTTTTGAATAGCAGCATCTATCTTTTTAGTTAAATGCAAATCAACAAAAGGACCTTTTTTTATCGAACGTGCCACAGTGTCTCCTATTTACGACGTTTAATAATTGAAGAGTTAGTACGTTTATTATGTCTCGTCTTGAAACCTTTACATGGCTTTCCCCATGGAGTTACAGGATGACGACCTTTACCCACACCTTCACCACCACCCAACGGATGATCGACCGGATTCATATGCATACCACGTACGCTTGGACGGATACCTCTCCAACGAGATTTACCAGCTTTACCAAGTTTAATGTTTTCATTATCCGTATTACCAACTTGACCAACCGAAGCCTTACAAGTTGTTAAAATTTGTTTTAATTCACCAGAGGGTAAGCGAATTTGACAGTACATTTCGCCTTTACCGGCCAAAGTCGCTGAAGTACCAGCACCACGACAGATTTGCGCGCCTTTTCCTGGACGCATTTCGATGTTGTGAATGATCGTACCAACCGGGATTGAACCAATTGGTAAACAATTTCCGGGTTTAATATCCGCTTTAGTGCTGCAAATAACTGTATCGCCAACGTTTAAACCAATTGGTGCGATGATGTAGCATTTTTCGCCATCAGCATAATTGATTAAAGCAATACGGCTTGTTCTATTTGGATCGTACTCAATTGAGGCTACTTTTCCTGGAACTTCCATTTTAGTGCGTTTGAAATCAATTAAACGGTAACGACGTTTATGAGCGCCACCTTGATGTCTAATTGTGATCTGACCGTGATTATTACGGGCGGATTGTTTTCTCAAAGGAACAGTTAAAGATTTCTCTGGAGTTGTTTTAGTAATTTCAGAGAAATCGAAGCCAACCGCACCACGACTAGCGTGTGATCTTGGGCTGAAAATCTTTAATCCCATAATTAGGCTCCCTCAAATAATGAAAGTTTTTGGCCATCAGCTAATTTAACAAAAGCCTTTTTCCATTTTTTTGGTTTAGTTAAACCAAATTTTGAGTACTTCATGTCATTTCTGCAAATAACAGTTCTAACACCCATAACTTTAACAGAAAAACCTGCTTCTACAGCTTGTTTGATTTCAGGCTTAGATGCATCTAATCCAACTTCGAAAACATAAACACCAGATTCAGCTAGGTTTGTGTTTTTCTCAGTGATTAATGGAGTTTTAATAATTGTTTTCATCTTTATTTCTCCACCGAACAACGCTCAACGATTTTAGCTACAGAATCTTTAGTGATTACCGCACCGTCAAATTTTAAAAGATCGAAAACATTAATACCTGCAACTGGGAAGTATTTGAAGTTTTGTAAGTTACGAGCTGCTAACATGAAGTTTGCGTTAGAAACTGTATCAACTAAAACAGCTTTTTTAATTCCAAAAGTTTTTAATCTTTTGTTAAGCTCATTAGCTTTTCCTTCAGACGCCATTGAATCAACAACGAATAAACGACCCTCTTTTAATAAATAAGATAAAGCCATTTTCAAACCTATTTTACGAGTCTTCTTAGGAAGAACGTAAGCGTAGTTACGAGGAGATGGACCAAACATAGTACCGCCGCCTGGCATTAATGGAGAACGAGTAGAACCTTGACGGGCATTACCAGTTCCTTTTTGTTTGAAAGGCTTCTTACCACCACCACTGACTAAACCTTTAGTTTTCGTCATATGAGTACCTTGTCTGCGGCAGGCTAACTGCCAGCGCACAACAGTGTGTAGAACATCTTTTTTAACTTCGACCTCAAAAGTGCTTGCAGCAAGTTCCAAAGATCCAGTTTTTTCTTTTTTCCAATTTGTAACATTAACTGTAGCCATAATTATTCCTTAACCAACTTAACAAGAGTGTTCTTGCTGCCCGGAACTGGTCCCTTAACAAGCAAAACTCCGTCAGCTGCGTTTACGTCAATAACAACAACGTTTCTAACAGTGATGTTTTCATCACCCCAGTGACCTGGAAATTTCTTTCCTGGCATTACGCGACCCGGCCATGTTCTGTTACCAGATGAACCCGGACGACGGTGGAATTTAGAACCGTGAGTTGCAGGACCACCGGCAAAATTCCAACGCCTTACAGAACCTTGGAAACCGTGACCTTTAGATTTAGAAGTGATTTTAACAACATCACCCTTAACCAAAGAGTCGATCGACAAACTGTCGCCAACTTTTAAGTCTGTAGGTAATTGCTCTAATCTTAATTCTTTAACATATTTAGCGCCTGATTCAAAACCAGCTTCTTTTAAATGTCCAACTTCCGCAGAAGAAGCATTTTTAGCCTTTTTAGAAACGGCAGCAACTTGAACAGCCGTGTAACCGTCAACTTCGTTCGTTTTAATTTGAGAAACTTTCCAGTTTTCAAATCGCAAAACAGTCACAGGGATTGCTTCACCCTTTTCATTATAAATTGTAGCCATACCCTCTTTGAAAGCATAAAGCCCGTTAAGCTTGATACCTTCTGCAGCAGGAGTATTAGATGTTTGTTCGCTCATTATTCACTCCTCCGATTACGTTGCAGACAATTTAATTTCAACGTCAACGCCAGCAGAAAGATCTAACTTCATTAACTGGTCGATTGTTTGTTGAGTTGGTTCAAGAATGTCTAACATTCTTTTATGAGTTCTGATTTCAAATTGTTCGCGTGATTTTTTATCTACGTGTGGTGAACGTAAAACAGTGAATCGGTTGATACGAGTTGGTAAAGGGATCGGACCGGCGATTTTTGCACCTGTACGTCGAGCCGTTTCAACTATTTCTTTGGTAGATTGATCAAGTAATTTATGATCAAAGGCTTTTAGCCTGATACGTATTTTTTGACTTTGCATATACCTTTTTCCCTAAATCGGCCCGCCAAAATCTTTATCCACCTAGCAAGACTGCCAAGAATGCGGAGATTTCCGTAGCGTTAACAAGATTTGAGAATATCGAACACGGGTTATGTAAAGTCAATGGGTTATTTATTTTATTTTAAACGTTTTGAAGATAGAAGCGCCGGACCGGCATTTACCCTGCGAAACTATCGCCACAGACGAAGCAGCATCTATCGCCCATGGCGCCAGATGCTTAACGCCCTAAACGATGTAATATCTCTGCTTTTACCTTAGGGGGAACTGGAACATAGTCCAAGAACTCCATACTGAAGAACGCACGCCCTTGAGATAAGCTTCGAACGTCAGTCGCGTAGCCAAATAACTGCGCCAAAGGCACCTCTGCTTGAATCGTTTGCCCAGACTGAGGCTTAGCTATCATATTGATGACCTTGCCACGGCGAGAGCTTAAATCGCCAACTACGTTGCCTACAAATTCATCAGGACATTGTACTTCAACTTTAAACATCGGCTCAAGCAAAACGGCTTCGCTTTTTTTTAATGCTTCACGAAAGGCTAGGGATGCCGCAGCCTTACAAACGATCTCGTCGGTCATTTGTGACTTACCCGACAAAGAACGTAAATTAATTTTCAACCCCACCATCGAGTAGCTGGCGATAGGACCAACTTCGGAAGCTTCTTTAAATCCATTTTCACAAGCCTTCAACCAATTGGGTTGAACTTCTTTTGATGGAACAACCGCACTGGTAATTTTAATACCTTCAGCCGCAGGAATCGTTTGTATATCTAAACCTAATTGGGCAAATTTTTCTTCGCCGCCCAACATACGCTCGAATGTGAAATCAACAGATACGTTACTTGCTAAAGTTTCACGGTATGCCACCTGCGGACGACCGACGTTGGCCTGAATTTTATGTTCACGCAACAGACGATCAATTAAAATATCTAAATGAAGCTCACCCATTCCAGATAAAAGAATTTGCCCCGTCTCTACGTCTGTTCTTAGACGACAAGATGGATCTTCTTTTTCTAAACGCTGCAAACCTTCGATCATCTTTTCTTGATCAGCCGAAGATTTCGCTTCGACAACAACCGAAATAACTGGCTCTGGAAACGTCATGGATTCAAAAACCACTAAACGACTTGGGTCGCAAAGCGTATCCCCTGTCGAAGTGAACTTTAATCCGATCACAGCACCGATATCACCGGCCTTCAAATGATCGACTTCTTCACGCGCGTTCGCATGCATCTTTACGATTTTTTGAATACGCTCTTTTTTTTCTGTACGTGGATTATAAACTTGGTCGCCCAATTTTATTTGGCCCGAGTAAATGCGCACAAAAGTTAATGCGCCCGAGAAAGGATCGTTCGCTAATTTAAATGCGATTAACGCTGCAGGTTCGTCAAATTTAACGTGACACTCGACTTGTAAGTCAGGTTTTACCGGATTCATACCAATGACCGGCGGAATGTCTAAAGGACTTGGCAAGTAATCAATAACGCCATCAAGAAGCTGCTGCACACCTTTATTTTTAAACGCGGCTCCGCAGAAAACAGGAAAAGCATGAAGCTCGATTGTTGCTTTACGTAAAGCGGCTTTTAGTTCTTCAACAGAAGGCGTTTCGCCGTTTAAATATTTATCGATTAAAGCCTCATCTAGTTCGCAAATTTGCTCGACTGTCTTAGCTTGTTCAGCTTCAACTTCCGCTCTTAATTTTGCAGGAATTTCGATTTGAATAAATTCGTGGTCGCCTGTATTTTTCCAACCGATCGCCTTACCGGTTAGTAAGTCAATGATTCCATTAAATTGATCTTCGGCGCCGATAGGCATTTGAACTTTAATTGGCTTTGCTTCTAACTTGTCGGCGATGGTTTGCACGCTCATGTTAAAGTCAGAACCGACGCGGTCCATTTTATTGATGAAACAAATTCTTGGGACTTTGTATTTGTTCGCCTGGCGCCATACGGTTTCAGATTGTGGCTCGACCCCATTAACACCGTCGAATACGGCAACAGCGCCGTCTAAAACGCGAAGTGAGCGTTCGACTTCAATTGTGAAATCAACGTGTCCGGGTGTATCTATGATATTAATTCGGTAGTTTTTCCAAAAAGCAGTTGTGGCCGCAGAAGTAATTGTAATTCCGCGCTCTTGCTCTTGAGGCATCCAATCCATGGTGGGCGCGCCATCATGAACTTCACCTATTTTATGACTTTTACCTGTGTAGAAAAGGATTCGTTCGGTTGTCGTCGTTTTACCGGCATCAATGTGAGCCATGATGCCGATATTACGGGTATACTTGAGATCAGCTTCGGTTTTAACTGTATTCGCTGACATCGAATTTAATTAATTACCAATTGTAATGAGCAAAAGCCTTGTTTGACTCAGCCATTTTGTGAACATCTTCTTTTTTCTTAATAGAATTGCCACGGTTATTATAAGCATCAAGTAATTCACCAGCAAGTTTTTTAGAGAAATCTTTTTCTCCGCGAGCACGTGAGTACTCAACTAACCAACGCATTGCTAAAGTTAATTTACGTGTTGGACGTACATCAACAGGAACTTGGTATGTAGCTCCACCAACGCGACGAGAACGTACCTCGATCGAAGGCTTTACGTTTTCTAAAGCTTTTCTCATAACGTTAACTGATTCTTCGCCTGGAACTTTTCCGTTAAGCTCTTCTAAAGCTCCGTAGAAAAGTTTTTGCGCTGTCGATTTTTGACCGCGCTCCATGATTTTATTGATAAACTTAGCGATAATAATATCCTTGTGAATTGGATCAGGGATAATTTCTCTTTTGAATGTACGACTACGACGTGACATATGATTTCCTTAGCTTTTATTTCGTTAGATTAAGTTTCTTAATCTCGGCTTAAATTATTTTTTAGGTTTCTTCGAACCGTATTTAGAACGAGATCGTAAACGACCGTTTACACCTTGTAAGTCTAAAGTACCACGAACGATATGGTAACGAACACCCGGAAGATCTTTAACACGACCGCCACGGATCATAACAACGCTATGCTCTTGTAGATTGTGTCCAACACCAGGAATGTAAGAGATAACTTCAAAGCCATTTGATAAACGGATTTTAGCTACTTTACGTAACGCTGAATTTGGTTTTTTTGGAGTAGTTGTATAAACACGAGTACAAACACCACGGCGCTGAGGACAGCTAGCAAGGGCTGGTGATTTCGTCTTATTTTTTTGAACTGATCTTTCTTTCTTGATCAGCTGGTTGATTGTAGGCACTTAAAATCCCCTTTTTAATAGTTAAATCATGTTTAACTAAAATGTTTACTAAGTTCGACAAATTAACGACAACGGTGGTCATCGTCAAGCATATTTAAACGGCAACGGGGTCTTAATTTCTTAAAACCCCGTCACTGCAGCTTAACCTAAAGGTAAAGCTGCAGATTCCATCTCTTCATCTTCCGTTACGACAACTTTCCAACGCTTATAAGACGTTAAACCGGTTCCCGCAGGGATTAGTCGACCCATGATGATATTTTCTTTTAGACCACGTAAATGATCTGTTTTTGAATTAATAGCTGCTTCGGTAAGGACTTTAGTCGTCTCTTGGAAAGAGGCGGCTGAAATCCAGCTTTCAGTGCTTAAAGAAACTTTTGTAATACCTAACAATAACGGTTTACTAGTCGCAATTTGGCCGCCTTCGTTAAGAACACGTTTGTTTTCTGCTTCGTAAGTTGTTCTTTCAACTTGTTCGCCCGCTAAGAAACGCGTGTCGCCCACTTCGATAACTTCAACTTTACGTAACATCTGACGAACGATCACTTCAACGTGCTTATCATTGATACCCACACCTTGTAAGCGGTAAACTTCTTGAACTTCATTCACTAAGTACGCTGACAATGCGCTAGCACCCAATACTGCTAAGACGTCATGTGGATTTGTAGGTCCATCCATTAACGCTTCACCGGCACGAACGAATTCACCTTCGCGAACTGCAACGTGTTTACCTTTTGGAATCAAGTATTCACGCTGTTCGCCTATTTCAGGAGTCACGATAACACGTTGTTTACCTTTAACGTCTTTACCGAAAGTAACGTAACCATCGATTTCAGAGATAATCGCCGATTCTTTTGGTTTACGCGCCTCAAATAGTTCGGCAACGCGCGGAAGACCACCCGTGATATCTTTTGTTTTAGAAGTTTCTCTATGCATCTTAGCGATCACATCACCTGCGTGAACGTCAGCGCCGTCAACAACAAGTAACTGTGCGCCAACCGGAATCATGTAACGAGCTGGAATATCGCGACCTGGAAGGTTTAGCGCTTTCCCAGCAGCATCAATCATGAATACTGTTGGTTTGTTATCTGAAGATTTTGATTCTGTAATAACTTTCGTCGCGAAACCAGTCACTGGATCCACTTGCTCAGTCATCGTCACGCCCTCAACGATATCTTGGAAAGTGATTCTTGCGGTCACCTCAGAGATAATCGGATTCGAGTACGGATCCCATTCAGCAACAGTGGCACCTTTAGTTACTTTATCGCCGTCTTTAAAGCTTAATATAGCTCCGTAAACGATTTTGAAATTCTCGCGTTCGCGACCTGTTTCATCAATAACTAATGCATTACCATTACGATTCATGACCGTTAATTTACCGTTACGGTTTTTAACAGACTGAATGTTTTGTAATTTTAAAATTCCATCGTAACGAGTTGTATGAACTGATTGGTCAACTGAACGAGATGCGGCACCACCCAAATGGAATGTACGCATTGTTAATTGAGTTCCCGGCTCACCGATTGACTGCGCCGCGATAATACCAACTGTTTCACCTAAGTTCACAGTCGCACCACGGGCTAAATCACGTCCGTAACACTTGATACAAACGCCACGTTTCGCTTGGCAAATTAATGCTGAACGAATTGTTACTTTTTCGATACCTGCGTCCTCAACACGTTTAACGTCGTGCTCTGTTAACTCTTGGTTTTTTGCAACTAAGATTTTATTAGAAACAGGATCAACGATTTCGTGTAAAGCCACGCGACCTAAAATACGATCGCCGATACCTTGAATAACTTCGCCCGCTTCATAGAATGGAGTGATGTCTAAGCCTTCAGTAACGCCGCAATCGATTTCAGAAACGATCACATCTTGAGCCACGTCAACTAAACGACGAGTTAAGTAACCCGAGTTCGCTGTTTTTAACGCTGTATCGGCAAGACCTTTACGCGCACCGTGAGTCGATGTGAAATATTGAAGAACAGTTAAGCCTTCACGGAAATTCGCCGTGATTGGTGTTTCGATGATTTCGCCTGATGGCTTGGCCATAAGACCACGCATACCACCTAGCTGACGAATCTGATTCGAAGAACCCCGGGCACCCGAGTCAGCCATGATGAAGATTGGATTGAAAGAAGGTCCAACAATTTCTTTACCATCAACGATAAATTTTTGTTTTTCGATCTGACCCATCATTTCTTTCGCAACTTTATCAGACGTTTGCGCCCAGATATCCACAACTTTATTGTAGCGCTCTCCATCAGTGATCAAACCTTCGTCGTACTGATGTTGAATTTCTTGAACTTGTTTTTCAGCGTCAGCAATCATCGAAGCTTTTGAAGCTGGAATGATCATATCATCGACGCAAATTGATAAACCGGCAACAGTTGAGTATTTGAAACCCATTTGCATGATTTGATCGGCTAAAATACAAGTCGCTTTTGCGCCCGCTATACGGAAAGTTTTATCGATCAACGCCGCGATCGATTTTTTGCTCATCACGGTATTTACTTCTGCAAACGGAACTTCTTTAGGAACTGCATCAGATAAAATTGAACGACCGACTGAAGTCTCTTCGATTTTACCTTTTACTTTAACTTTACAAGCTGCTTGCAAATCAACAACACCTGCTTCGTACGCGTAAGTCGCTTCTTGAACAGAGGCGAAAACTTTACCTGTGCCTTTAGCGCCTGGGCGAATACGAGTCATCCAATAAAGACCCAAGACAACGTCCTGAGAAGGATTGATGATTGGTTTACCATTGGCCGGAGACAAAATGTTATTCGTCGACATCATCAATACGCGCGCTTCAACTTGCGCTTCGACTGATAACGGAACGTGAACGGCCATTTGGTCACCATCGAAATCGGCATTAAACGCCGTACAAACTAATGGATGCAACTGAATTGCTTTACCTTCATGAAGAACGGGTTCAAACGCTTGAATACCAAGTCTATGAAGAGTTGGCGCACGATTTAGCATAACTGGATGTTCTTTTACAACTTCAGCTAAGATATCCCATACTTCAACCGTCTGTTGATCAACCAAACGTTTTGCTTGTTTGATTGTCGTCGCAAGACCTTTTTCTTCTAATTTGTTGTAAACGAATGGCTTGAATAATTCTAAAGCCATAATCTTTGGAAGACCACACTGGTGTAATTTCAATGTTGGACCAACGGTAATAACCGAACGACCCGAGTAATCCACACGTTTACCTAATAAATTTTGACGGAAACGACCTTGTTTACCTTTAAGCATGTCACTTAAAGATTTTAACGGACGCTTATTTGGACCTGTAAATGACTTACCACGACGACCGTTATCAAGTAACGCATCAACCGCTTCTTGTAACATACGTTTTTCATTACGAATGATAATGTCTGGAGCGTTCAGCTCTTGAAGACGCTTCAAACGATTATTACGATTGATTACGCGACGGTATAAATCATTCAAGTCAGACGTTGCGAAACGACCACCATCTAATGGTACTAACGGACGTAAATCCGGTGGTAACACTGGAAGCGCCTCTAACATCATCCATTCAGGTTTATTGATCGAACCTTTGAAAGCTTCTACAACTTTCAAACGCTTTGATAATTTTTTAGTTCCTCCTTCTGACTTAGTCTCTTTCAATTCCATGCGTAATTTACGAGATAAGTATTCACAGTCGATTTTACGTAATAATTCACGGACAGCTTCGCCGCCCATGCCCGCTTTGAAGTTGGGACCAAATTCATTTAAAGCCGCTTGGTAAGCTTCTTCAGATAAAACTGCGCCTTCTTCTAACGTTGTTTCCATAGGGTCAGTCACAACATACGACTCACAGTAAAGAACTTTTTCTACGTCTTTTAACGATAGATTAAGTAAGTTACCGATACGTGATGGTAAAGATCTTAAGAACCAAATGTGCGCCACTGGAGACGATAATTCGATGTGACCTAAACGCTCACGACGAACTTTCGTTTGCGTGACTTCAACGCCACACTTTTCACAGATAACGCCACGGTATTTCATACGTTTGTATTTACCGCATAAACATTCGTAGTCTTTGATTGGACCAAAAATTTTAGCACAGAATAAACCGTCACGCTCTGGTTTGAACGTACGGTAGTTTATTGTTTCAGGTTTTTTTACTTCACCGAAAGACCATTCACGGATCATTTCTGGCGAGGCTAGAGAAATTCTAACCGCGTCAAACGAAAGTGGATCTTTTGGCTTATCGAAAAAATTTAATAAATCTCTCACTATGAACTCCTTAGTTAAATTAATTCCGAAAATTAATGGGTGATTACGTTATCGTTGTTCACCGGTGCCGACGGATCGATTATAGGCTCGATAACTTCATCAGTTAAAATATCAGACTCTACAAGTTGGATATTCATAGCTAATGACTGAAGCTCTTTAATCAATACGTTGAACGACTCTGGTAATCCCGGCTCAAGGATATTTTCGCCGCGAACGATACTTTCGTACATACGAGTTCTACCTGCGACGTCATCTGACTTAACAGTTAAGAATTCTTGTAGTGAGTAAGCCGCACCGTAGGCCTCGATCGCCCAAACTTCCATCTCTCCTAGACGCTGACCACCGAACTGCGCTTTACCGCCAAGTGGCTGCTGAGAAACTAATGAATAAGGTCCAATTGAACGTGCATGGATCTTTTCTTCAACTAAATGGTGAAGCTTCAACATGTACATTACGCCCACCGTGACTGGATTCGCGAATGGCTCTCCAGAACGTCCATCAAATAGAATGGACTGAGTTGAGCTTAATTGAGCTTTTTTCAATAAGTCGCGCATATCAGATTCATGAGCACCGTCGAATACTGGAGTACCGACGTGAACGCCGTTTCTGATCGCCACGGCCATTTTTTTCAATGATTCGTCATCAGCTTTATCAATTTTTGCACTAATGTCGGCGTCGTCATAGATGTCTTTCATTCTAGTTCTTAAGATGTCTGCATTGAACTTATCGATGTGTTCATTCAATTGTTTACCTAAGTTAAGCGCAGCCCAACCTAAATGAACCTCTAAAATCTGACCGATATTCATACGCGAAGGTACACCTAGTGGATTTAAAACCATATCAACTGGCGTTCCGTCAGCTAAGTAAGGCATATCTTCCATTGGTAATACTTTTGAAACCACACCCTTATTACCATGACGGCCGGCGAACTTATCACCAACTTGTAATTTACGTTTAATAGCAACGTAAACCTTAACCATCTTGATAACTCCAGGAGGAAGCTCGTCACCTTTTTTAAGACGATCGATTTTCTCGTTGAATACCATTTTAACGGCGTCTAACTGATTACGAGCGCCATCAATAATTTTATTCACTTGGAATTCTAATTCTTGATCTAAAGGAATGTAGCTTAATAATTCGAACGGAATTGTTTCTAAATCTGCTGATGTGATGTCTTGGCCTTTATTTAAAAGTTTTTGAGATCCATCTTCATTTAAAAGAATACCGTTTGTTTTTTTACCGACAACGATATCACGCAATTTTTCAATCGCATTATTCTTGATAACGTTTTGTTCAATAACTAAATCTTTTTCTAACTTACGTTTTTTATCATCCAAGATAGATGCTAAACGCTCGTCACGGTCAGAACCTTCACGCGAGTAAACTTGCGCGTCGATAACTGTTCCGTAAACGCCCGATGGAACGCGTAATGATGTATCACGTACATCGCCCGCTTTTTCACCGAAGATAGCGCGTAATAATTTTTCTTCAGGAGATAATTGAGTTTCACCCTTTGGCGTCACTTTACCAACTAAGATAAAACCTGGTTTAACTTCTGCACCGATACGGATAATACCTGAAGTATCTAGATCTTTTAACGCCTCTTCACCAACGTTGGCGATATCACGCGTGATCTCTTCTTTTCCAAGTTTAGTATCACGAGCGATACATTCGAACTCTTCGATATGTACTGATGTGTACGTGTCTTCTTTTAATAACTTTTCAGAAATTAAGATAGAATCCTCGAAGTTGTAACCCATCCACGGAGTGAACGCGACCGTGATGTTTTGACCTAAAGCCAATTCACCTAATTCAGTCGAAGGACCGTCAGCGATGATGTCTGTTTTGTAAACGCGATCACCCGTTTTGACGATTGGTTTTTGATTGAAACATGTATTTTGATTCGTACGCTGGTATTTAGTTAAGTTGTAAATATCAACGTTCACTCCAAGTTCTCCACCTTTTGCTAAACGACGAACAACGATACGAGACGCATCAACGTCTTCAACGATACCATCATTGATCGCAACAATAGAAGTTCCAGAATCGCGCGCAACTAAACGCTCGACACCAGTTCCTACTAGTGGAGCTCTTGATTTAATTAACGGAACAGCCTGACGTTGCATGTTCGAACCCATTAGGGCGCGATTGGCATCATCATGCTCTAGGAACGGAATCAAAGAAGCGGCGATAGAAACTAATTGAGATGGAGAAACGTCCATTAAAGACACTTTTTCGCGGTCAACTAATTCATATTCACCATCACGACGAACTAATAAGTTGCCGACTGGTAATTCTTTAGATTGCGCTACGTCTGTCGGAGCCTGAGCGATGTGGTGACCACCCTCTTCAAGCGCTGACATGTAATTGATATCAGAAGAAACAGTTCCGTTTTCAACTTTGCGGTAAGGTGTTTCAATGAAACCGTAACTGTTGATGCGCGCGTATGTAGATAAAGACGCGATCAAACCAATGTTTGGCCCCTCTGGAGTTTCAATCGGACAAATACGACCGTAATGCGTTGGATGTACGTCACGTACTTCGAAACCAGCGCGATCACGAGTTAAACCGCCGGGCCCTAGAGCCGAAAGACGACGTTTATGTGTAATTTCAGATAACGGATTCGTCTGATCCATGAACTGAGATAACTGAGAAGAACCGAAGAATTCTTTAACAACCGCATTCACTGGTTTAGCGTTCACTAAATCATGAGGCATCATTGTTTCTACGTCTTGTAATGACATACGCTCTTTGATCGCGCGCTCCATACGAACCAAACCAATGCGGTATTGATTTTCCAAAAGCTCACCCACTGAACGAACACGACGATTACCTAAGTGATCGATATCATCGACAACACCGCGACCGTTTTTAAGTTCGATCAAATGTTTGATAGTCGATAAAATATCTTTCTTAGTTAAAACGCGGAAACTTGGAGGACATTCTTCCATAGAAATACCGAATTTATGATTGATCTTGATACGACCAACTTCAGATAAGTCATAGGCTTCTGGATCAAAGAATAAACGATTGAAATACGCTTCAGCGGCTTCAAGAACTGGAGGCTCACCCGGACGTAAACGCTTGTAGATTTCAACTAATGATTCATCTTTGTTAGCGACTTTATCGACTAACAAAGTATTTCTTAAGAATGGACCTACTGAAAGACCATCGAAGAAAATTAAGTAGAATTTTTCGATACCCGAAGCGATTGCTTTCTTGATTGTCGAAGCAGTTAATTCGTTATTCGCGTCAGCGATAATTTCGCCTGTTGATTCATCGATTAACGGCTTAGCTAAAACTTTACCTTCAAGATCTTGAGGTTGAACTTCAACTTCAGTTAATTTTAAATCTTGGATTTTTTTAACTACGGCACGTGTAATACGACGACCCGCCTTGATAAGAACTTCACCTGATTTAGGATCAGTGATATCAGCGATCGCGCGTTGGCCAGACATTCTTTCGATGTCTAACTTACGGAATAAAGATTTTCCTTTAACTTGGATTTCATCCAAATCGTAGAAGTATTCTAAAAGTTGTTCTACGTTGTAACCCAAACCTTTTAATAAAATTGTAACAGGGAATTTACGACGACGATCAATACGAACGTGGATAACGTCTTTTTGATCGAATTCTACGTCTAACCATGATCCGCGGTATGGAATCACACGCGCAGAGTAGATTAATTTTCCAGAAGCATTGTTTTTTCCATGATCGTGATCAAAGAAAACGCCTGGAGATCTGTGTAACTGAGAAACGACAACGCGCTCAGTTCCGTTGATGATGAAAGAACCGTTCGCTGTCATCAAAGGGATTTCACCTAAGTAGACTTCTTGTTCTTTAACGTCGCGGATACTGCGAGCTTCTGTTTCTTCATCGATATCGAAAACGATCAAACGCAAAGTCACCTTGATAGGAGCTGCGTATGTCATTCCACGCTGACGACATTCATCAACGTCATATTTTGCTGGCTCTAGCGTGTAGCTAACAAATTCTAATGACGACGTGTTGTTGAAATCAGAGATTGGGAATACAGATTTAAAAACACCGTTTAAACCATCAAGGCCGCGGCGATCTGGATCCGTTTCTCTTTGCAAGAAAGACTCGTAAGACTTTTTTTGCAATTGAATCAGATTGGGGATTTCAATAACTTGTTTATTTTTTGCGAAAGATTTACGAATACGTAAATTCGATGCCGTAACGGGAGTCTTATTCATTCGTTCTCCTGAATTAGTGACTGAAAAAAATATTAAGTTTTTTAGAACTTAAAAAAAGTTTCGCTTCGGGGGGAAATCTTCAAGGCCCACATTAAATCTTATAGAAACCAATAAATAGAATTTTTGCACAAAATAAGAACTAAATCCTAGTCTATTTTATGCGGCTTTAAAAAGCAAAAAACCACAGTGCTGTAACATGGCACTGTGGTTAAGTTTGAAAAAAATTTTATTACTTAACAGTAACTTTAGCGCCTGCAGTTTCAAGAGCTTTCTTGATTTTGTCTGCTTCGTCTTTAGTAACGCCTTCTTTAACTGGTTTGCCGCCAGCTTCAACTAAAGCTTTTGCTTCAGCTAAACCTAGACCTGTAATCGCACGTACTTCTTTAATTACGTTGATTTTGTTCGCGCCAGCTTCCATTAGGATAACGTCGAAAGCAGTTTGAGCTTCAGCAGCAGGAGCTGCCGCGCCGCCAGCCATCATCATAGGAGCAGCAGCAGAAACGCCCCACTTCTCTTCTAATGTTTTTACTAGTTCAGCGATTTCTAATACTGTTTTTGCCGATAATTCAGTTACTAATTGTTCATTTGTCATAGCCATTTGATAATCCTCCGATAAATTTATTTATATACTTTAGCTGAAACGTAATTGTTCAGACTAAGCTTGTGGCTCAGATGCAGTTTCTGCAGCTGGCGCTCCGTTTTTAGTAGCGTACTCATTCATAACACGTGCTAAACGAGCTGATGGCTCTTTTAACAAGCATAAAAATTGAGCTCGTAATTGATCTTTACCTGGTAATGTAGCCAAGAACTTGATTTTATTAGAATCAAGCGCATTGCCGTCCATGATACCGGTTTTGATCTTTAAAGCTTCAACATCTTTTCCAAAGTCGTTTAGTGTTTTAGCAACAGCAATAACGTCAGCAAATGCGAAAACGATCGCGTTTGTACCCTTCATTGTTGAGCCGAAAGCACCTTCAACTGCTGGATGATCTTTGAATGCGCGCTTAGCTAAAGTATTACGTACAACTTTCATCTCAGATTCTGCAGCGTGAAGTTTTTTACGTAGAGACGTTACTTGCTCTACTTTCATGCCCTTAAAATCTACGACGAAAGCTCCGTTAGCTTTCGCAAATTTATCAACGATCACTTTAATGTCTGTATCTTTTTCAGATCTTAACATACTGGAACCTCCCTTCATTAGAATTAAGAACGTCGTCTCGAGTGGCTTTAAGTCTTGTCAAAATTAACGAAACTTAAATTTAGGTCTTTGCAGACACCAGCTTTCACTGACGTTCTATTTTAAACCTGCTTTTTAACGGCAGGGTTATTTTTCAAACAGTCACTCCTTGCAGAATGATTTACTCTTCAGATGCGCCATTCGCTTGATTTGCATCAAGAGTGATTCCTGGACCCATCGTTGAAGCAACAGCCACTGAACGCAAATAAACACCTTTAGACGTCGCTGGCTTTGCTTTCAAAACAGCTGCGATAAACATGTCGAAATTTGCTTTCAATTTTTCTGCGCCCATTGATTTACGGCCGATAGAAGCGTGAATGATACCAGCTTTATCAACGCGGAAATCTAATTTACCTTTTTTCTCAGCCGCAACAGCAGCGCCAACCGCCATAGTTACTGTTCCAACTTTAGGATTCGGCATTAAACCACGAGGTCCTAGAACCTTCGCAACTTTGGATACAGTCGCCATCATGTCTGGAGTCGCGATACATTTATCAAATGCGAGCCATCCATCATTAATTTTAGCTACTAGATCATCGCCACCAACGAAATCAGCGCCAGCTTCTTTAGCTTCTGCTTCTTTCGGGCCTTTTGCGAAAACCAATACGCGTACTGTTTTACCAAGACCGTTAGGAAGCGCGATCGCACCACGAACTTGTTGATCAGATTGCTTAGGGTCAACACCTAAACGAACTGCTACGTCGATAGATTCGTCAAATTTAGCGGGAGCTGTGTCGATCGCTAATTTGATACCGTCTTCGAAAGAATATTTTTTTGTAGTATCTACTTTTTTTGCAGATGCTTTAAATTTTTTTCCTGCCATATGTCCGCCTAGCCTTCTACTTCGATACCCATGCTCTTAGCAGTTCCAGCGACTTGAGACATCGCTGATTCTACTTTCACACAGTTCAAATCTGGCAACTTTGTAGTTGCGATTATTTTGATTTGGTCTTGCTTGATTTTGCCGACCTTGTCTTTTTGTGGCATTTTAGAACCTGATTCTAATTTTAATGCCTTCTTGATTAACGAAGATACCGGTGACGTCTTGGTGATGAAAGTAAACGAACGGTCTTGATAAACAGTGATAATGATCGGAACGATAGCGTCACCTAACGCTTGCGTCTTCGCATTAAACTGCTTACAGAATTCCATAATGTTTACCCCATGCTGTCCAAGTGCCGGTCCAACGGGAGGAGCTGGATTAGCTTTCCCTGCCGGTATCTGCAGCTTAATCATACCTGTTACTTTTTTTGCCATAGCCCACTTCCTGCAATAGGGTTGATTGTTTTGCTAGATCCCTATGATCTAGCAAAGTTAAATTCTAAATATAATTACGATGTTTTTTCGACTTGAGCGAAATCTAGCTCAACTGGAGTAGGACGTCCGAAGATTGTAACTAAAACTTTTACTTTTGCCTTGTCCTCATTAATGTCTTCAACGGTTCCATTGAACGTGTTGAAAGGCCCATCTATAACCATGACTTGTTCGCCCACAGAGAAATTGGCTTTTGCTTTGATTTTTTCACCAAGGCCGGCCATCTGCTGAGTCACGCGCATAACTTCATGTTCTGGAACTTCTGGGGGACGAGTTTTCGTTCCACCAACAAAGCCACCCACTTTTGAGGAGCTTTTTACTAAATGCCAAGTTTGATCATTTAAGTTCATGTGAACGAAAATATATCCAGGGAAAAATTTACGAGATTTTGTTGTCTTTTGGCCTTTTACTAATTCTACAACATTTTCAGCCGGAATTAAAATATCACCAAAATTCGCCTCTAATTTATTAGAGCGAATCTTTTCTTCGATAGCCGTTTTTGCTGTCGCTTCACAACCAGATTGTACGTTAACGATGTACCACTTCTTATCCATTGCTAACTCCTACTTCATCAATTGGTTTAAGACGAACCCAGAGAACATATCAAACACACTGACGATCACACTTGAAATTAAAACCATAACAACAACGATGATCGTCATACCTTTAGTGTCTTTCAAAGGTGGCCAAACAATTTTTTTCACTTCACCGATAACTTCATCAGCCCAAGTTAAAACTTTGCCGTTGAATTGAAGATAAATAAATAAACCCAAAGCTACGACGACAGGTACTCCGTGACGGAATAAATCGAAATTCATTGCTTTTGCGATCACACCGAATGCACCAGAAAAAACCTTTAATAAAGTTGAAACCGTGAAACCGATTAACGCCGCGAAAGAAACAAAACTAATCGTGATAATTTTTGAATTTGTTTTATCCATCTGCAAAACCTCTTTTATTTTTCAAAAAATTTAAATTTTTTGTGTAGATCCACTCACCTTTGACAGTAAATGGCAGGACAGGAGGGATTCGAACCCACGACCTAGCGATTTGGAGTCGCTCGCTCTACCGCTGGAGCTACTGTCCTCTGGTTTCTATACACAAGACGCAGAATATAACTCTAAAAAGACAAAAGGGACAACGATTATGTTGTCCCTTGGCCCTGATTTTGAATTATCTATTAATGCAGTATGTTATTACTACTCAACGATTTCCGTTACAACGCCCGCACCAACTGTACGGCCACCCTCGCGAATCGCGAAACGTAATCCCATTTCCATTGCGATTGGCGTAATTAACTCAACGTTAACTTCGATTTTATCGCCTGGCATAACCATTTCTGTTCCAGCTTTTAAAGTTACAACACCTGTCACGTCAGTTGTACGGAAGTAAAACTGAGGACGGTAGTTTGTAAAGAATGGAGTATGACGTCCACCTTCTTCTTTAGTCAGAATGTACGCTTCACCTTTGAATTTTTTGTGAGGCTTAACAGATCCTGGTTTTGCTAAAACTTGACCACGTTCAACGTCTTCTTTTTTAGTACCACGTAATAAAACGCCGCAGTTGTCGCCAGCTTGACCTTCGTCAAGAAGCTTACGGAACATTTCAATACCTGTTACAGTTGTTTTTTGAGTTGGACGGATACCGATGATTTCGATCTCGTCATTTACTTTAACGATTCCGCGCTCAACACGACCAGTAACAACAGTTCCACGACCAGAGATAGAGAACACGTCCTCTACTGGCATTAAGAATGTTTTATCGATAGCACGTGCCGGTTGTGGAATGTAAGAGTCACAAGCGTCCATTAAACGTTTGATAGATGGCTTACCTAATTCAGAGTTGTCGCCCTCTAAACCTAATTTAGCAGAACCTTGGATAACTGGAATTTCGTCGCCTGGGAATTCGTACTTAGATAAAAGTTCGCGAATTTCCATTTCAACTAGTTCAAGTAATTCTTTGTCGTCAACCATGTCACATTTGTTCATGAAAACAACTAGCGCCGGAACACCAACTTGACGAGCAAGTAAGATATGCTCACGAGTTTGTGGCATTGGACCATCGGCCGCAGAAACAACTAGAATACCGCCATCCATTTGCGCAGCACCAGTGATCATATTTTTAACGTAATCAGCATGCCCTGGGCAATCAACGTGAGCGTAGTGACGCTTGTCAGTTTCGTACTCAACGTGAGTTGTAGAGATCGTGATACCACGCTCTTTCTCTTCTGGTGACTTATCGATTTGATCGTAAGCCATTGCTTGAGATTTACCTTCTAGCGCAAGAGTAGTAGTGATTGCAGCTGTCAAAGTAGTTTTTCCATGATCGACGTGACCGATAGTACCGATATTCACATGGGGTTTATTTCTGTTGAATTTCTCTTTAGACATATAATTTCCTCCTGCAGAGATTGTTATTTTATTTTCGTTCGTTTTCTAAAATCTAAAACTAAAAAGGCTGCTCGCAAAGTCCAAAAAATATTTCTATTTATTGGAGCCCGTGATCGGAGCCGAACCGACGACCTCACCCTTACCAAGGGTGTGCTCTACCACTGAGCTACACGGGCATCGCTGTCCGTAATTACCCAGCTGCTGGCGCCCTCTTCAAAAGTAAATTTGGAGCGGGGAACGGGTCTCGAACCCGCAACCCTCTGCTTGGAAGGCAGATACTCTAGCCAATTGAGCTACCCCCGCCCTGACAAAAAACTTTTGCGACTGCACAGCTGCTATTCAACCGTGGCTTACCGAAACCTTCTTTATGATTAAACAAAGATGGTGGGTAGGGAAGGATTCGAACCTTCGAAGACCGAAGTCAACAGATTTACAGTCTGTCCCCTTTAGCCACTCGGGCACCTACCCAAACAGATGCACACTCGCAAAAATTTGGAGCTGGTTATGGGACTCGAACCCGCAACCTGCTGATTACAAATCAGCTGCTCTACCAATTGAGCTAAACCAGCACTTATACCTCATCGCTAATCCCGAATTTCTTCGAAACAAACTTTTATGACTTTGGTAACTTGAAATTTCTACTGGATTGACTTGACGAGGTCAAAATAAATTTAAAGGGTCTGAAGGATTTTTTTTCACTGCCCGAAAACTAAACATAAAAAGGCCAAATGACAGTATTTCTTGTTCACCTGGCCCCGATTTTTTGGGGTTTAAGCACGGTTTTAAGCTTAGTACCGACTAAGAATTATATTCTTTCAAAAATTGAAGCGTCAAAGCCCATGCTTCACGGGCGGCCACGGCATTATAGCTGGCGCGCTCGTCACAGAAAAAACCGTGGTCTGCGTCTGAAATTTGGACGCATGTGAATTTCTTTTTCGACTCGGTTAACGCGTGATTGATATCTTGGATTTGATCATTGGGAATATGTTGATCTAAACCGCCCCAGAAAAACAATAGAGGGGATTTTTGTGTTTTTGCCAAGTGAAGATAGCCTGGGGCGATACGACCGCCGTAGTAAGAGATCGCGCATGCAAGCGGAAGAGTCGCATTAGCTATAAATGATACGCGGCCACCCAAACAATGCCCTACCGTTGAAACTGTTTTTATATTTTCCATTTTAGTTAACCAATCAAAACAAGCTTGGGCGTCATCGTGGATATCGTTTTCATTGATAGCGGAAAAGTGATTTCCAACGGCGGCGAATTCGTTGTATCCAACCGTAAATCCTGCAGGGGCTGTGCGGTGATAGAGCTCTGGTGCGATCGCCAAGTAGCCATTGGCCGCGAATCTTTTCGCTAGATCTTTTATATGGTGGTTTACACCGAATGCTTCTTGAAAAACGATAACAGCCGCGGTCGGCTTTTTTTCAGACCGAGCCACGTAGGCCCGCATCTTAGATCCGTCGGCGATTGACAGAGTGATTTCTTCCATAAATTTCTCCTTTACTCTGCTCTTTGTAAATTAAATCGCAAATGAGCACGACTACTGACTTAAAAAAAATCCCAAGATTTTTTCTTGGGATTTCTATTAGATAATTATTTTTTTGCGGCCCATTGGCGCTTGGTCTCGGCGATTGCTAATGCCGCAGAAACTGAGACATTGTAGCTGGCCCCGGCCGAGACTTGCGGAATGCAAATCAGTTCGTCGCATAGTTTTTCTGTTGTGGTGCGAAGACCTTTGTCTTCGGCTCCAAGAACCAGAACTACTTTCTCTGGGAATTTGATGTCGTAAATTGTTTTTGTAGCTTTATGATCTAAACCGTAAACCCAGAAACCCGCTTCTTTTAGATTTTCGAAAGATTTTTGGAATTGGTTATTTCTGTAAATTGGAACGTGTTCGGCTCCGCCGCAAGCAACCTTGTGAGCTGTCGCCGTTAATCCAACCGCACGGTCATCAGGAATGATGATCCCGTTTGCGCCCATGAGCCATCCGGTTCTTAATACGGCGCCAAGATTGTGTGGGTCTTCGACTCCGTCTAATGCAATCACTAAGCCGTGATCATCCCAAATTGTGTTTTCGTAATCGAATTCTAAGTTTTCATTTGAAAACGCGATCGCGCCTTGGTGTGAATGACAGAACGGAAATAAAGCGGCTTCTGGCTTTTCTTCGATTTTGATATTTTTCTTAGTGGCGATGTCGACCATTTCACGAAGTTCTGCCGATGATTTCCAGTTATTTTGCAGCAAGATGGTTTGAACTGTTTTTGGACGCGTGTTGATCAGCTCCATGATCGCGTGCGTTCCAGCAACGTGTCTCCATGATTTGGGCACAGCCATTTGGGGCGCGCGAGGTCCGTTATCATCTAGATCTTTTAAGCCTGACTGCGATTTGTGTTTGCCCGTGCTGAATGGACGCGTGTCGAAAGCCGCGTCTTTTTTGCGTGCGGGTGCAGGGCCTTTACCTGGAGGCTTACTGCCATGAGCGAAGTTTTTAGTCGGAGAGCGTTTTGGTTTGAAGCTTGGTTTTCTCATATTTTATTTAACAACTTTCTAGTATGTCTAATATTGTTTGTCGGGGTTTGTTTGATTTTAAGATCGCGCGGCCAACGACCAGAGCGCTGGCTCCGGCTTTGATAGCTTCTTTCGGAGTCATCACTCGTTTTTGGTCTTGCGATACACTGGATTCGTCGCTGGACATGCGAATACCGGGAATGACCTTGAACATGTCTTTTTGCGAAACAAATTCTAATTCATGACCCGAGCACACGATTCCACGCAAACCAGATCTATAAACTAACTGTGATAGACTTCGTACATGGTTTTCGATCGACCACGAATGGAAATTCTCGGGGAGTGAAGATTTTTCCCAACTTGTTAAGATCGTTACGGCTAAAATTTTAAAGGGACGTATGCGGTTCAGCTCAATTTCAAGTTGATTTAGTTTTGTCAGAGCTTCTAATCCGGATAATGCATGCACGGTCACTATTGTTGCGCCTGCTTGAAAGCTGGCGCGAACGGCCGCTTCCATTGTTGAAGGGATATCGAAATATTTATTATCAACGAAAACCGGGGCGATTTCTGCGAACTCGGTCACTAGGCTTGCGCCGTAGCGGTAAACAAGCCTTGGGCCTAACTTTATGCCACCAACTAAATCACCCACGTAATCTAAAATCTTTTGAGCGTCTTCTTTGGTGTCGACGTCTAAAGCTAGGATCAGCGGGTTTTTTAGAAGTTGGCTCATTTATATCCTTATTATTTGAAGTTAATTATTTTAAAAGTTCGGTCACTTTTGCGGCCACTTCATTTGGCGCAAGCTTGGTGACTTCTTTTGTTTTTCTATTTACGACTTCTAATTGAGCGGCGTCGAAACCTTTGCGGCCAACAACGACGCGCACTGGGAATCCTAATAGGTCGGCATCTTTGAATTTAAAGCCTGGACGCTCGTCACGATCATCGATGAAAACTTCAATTTTTTTCGCTTCAAGTTCGGCCGTTAATTTTTCAACGTATGATTTTAATTCGTCGTCTTTAATATCTAATAAACATATGTGAACATGGAACGGAGCAATTTCTTTTGGCCAAATGATGCCGTCTTGGTCGTGGCTTTGTTCGATAGCGGCCTGAACTGTACGAGTCACACCGATACCGTAACAACCCATTTCATAGAATTGTGATTTTCCGTTTTTATCTAAGAAAACACCGTTCATGGCTTTAGCGTACTTTTGACCTAGGTAGAACACGTGACCGACTTCGATACCGCGGAATGATTTTAATGTTCCGTCAGACTCAGGGCACTTGTCGCCGTCTTTGGCCATGCGAAGATCTGCAAACGCAGTTTGTTTGAAATCTTTTTCGGTATTGACGTTTTTCAAATGGAAACCGTCTTCATTGGCGCCAACGATAAAGTTTTTAAAACCTTGTAAACCGTTATCTAGGTACATTGGAATTTTTAAACCAACAGGACCGCACGATCCCGGATTCGCGCCGGAAACTTCAAGAACTTCAGCGTCAGTTAACATTCTTGGTTCGTTCGCCATTTTTAAAAAGTTTTTAATTTTGATCGGATTTACTTCGTCGCTACCGCGAAGTAAAACTGCAAAAGCCTTAAGTGACACGTCTTTTGGATTATTACCTTCGTTCGCGCTATAGAATAAAGTCTTTACTAATTCATTCGCCGGAACATTTGTGAACGTGGCAAGATCTGCTATTGTCTTCTGGCCCGGAGTCTCAAATTTTTCGATATCTTTCATCGTTGTTTCTTTTGAAACGTAAGGAACGGCATCGATTGCAGGACACACTTCAACGTTAGCCGCAAAATTTGTTTTTGTACTGACTAGTAAAGCATCTTCGCCGGCATCAGCTAATAATTGGAATTCGTGGGTTTGGCTACCACCGATATTACCGGCGTCAGCTTGCACGATTCTGTAGTTTAAACCTAAACGGTTGAAGATTCTTTGGTAGGCGGCGTACATTTGATCGTACGCTTTTAGAGCCCCCGCTTGATCCATATCAAAGCTGTAGGCATCTTTCATGCTGAATTCGCGACCACGCATTAAACCAAAGCGCGGACGAATTTCGTCACGGTACTTGGTTTGAATTTGGTAGATATTTTTAGGGAAGTCTCTCCATGATTTTAATTCGTGACGAACGTAGTCGACAACGGCTTCTTCGTGAGTGGCGCCTAAACAGAAATCTTGGTCCATGCGGTTTTTGAATTTTAAAAGACCCGCGCCCATTTCGTTCCAACGATTCGTTTCGCTCCATAATTCTTTGGGATGAACCATTGGCATTAGGATTTCGATGCAGTTTGATTTTTCTAATTCTTCGCGAATAATATTTTCAAATTTTCTGATCGCACGTAGCCCCATGTTGCCATAGGTGTGAATGCCAGGAGCTAATTTTTTAATAAGACCAGCACGCACCATCAGCTTGTGCGATGGAATTTCGGCGTCAGATGGAGCTTCTTTTAAAGTGAATAAGTGTGTTTGTGACCATTTCATATATTTGCCTCGATTCCGTATGCTTTGATTTTTCTATGTAAGTAGCTGCGCTCTAGACCAATGGCTTCGGCCGTTTTAGAGATATTGCCGCTATTTTCTTGGATTTTTTTAATCAAGTATTCTTTTTCGAATTCGGCACGCGCTTCGCGGAATGTCGACATATCGGTGATTTCTGAGTTCGTATTCGCTGATGATTCACGCTTATCAATAAGGCCCGCAAAACGTAAGTCATGCACGTCGACGAAATCTGACGGTGTTAAGATATAGACGCGTTCGATAAAGTTCTTTAATTCACGCACGTTGGCAGACCAAGCATGTTTGTTCAATAGCTTCATGCCTTGCTCTGAAATTGTTTTTCTTAAAAAAGCCATTTGCTTAGCCGCTAAATCGCTGAAGTGAACCACTAACGAATGAATGTCTTCGGGACGGTCACGAAGCGGTGGCACGACCATTTGATGCGGCTGAATCATTTTTCTAATTCAGGGCTGATTTTCAAATTTTTCTTTAAAGTTTCAAATGGTAACGATGACGTCAAAATAATACGTGTGTCGGCGACGTGCTCGTCGGAACTGCCGAAGCGTTTGAATTTTTTCGTTGCCAAGTACTGCACTAATTTTTCTTGCAGAACGACGGGCATTTCTTCGATGTGCTGGATCAGTAATGTTCCGCCTTCGATCAATTCGATTTTACCACGACGAGTTTTTTCGATGCCGGGTAACGCGCCTTTTTCGATACCGAATAATTCGATCTCGATCAAATCTTGAGGAAGCGTCGAACAGTTGATATCTGAGAAGGGCGCGCTGGCGCGCGCGCTCATGTAGTGAATATTTTGTGACACTAATTCGCGACCAGAACCAACTTCACCTTGGATTAAAACCACAGATGATGTTTTTGCAAACTCAGTCACCTGCGTGCGAACTTTGTTCATCGCTGCAGATTCGCCAACAAGAGCGATGCTTTTTCTTAATTTATTTAAAAGCGCATTTTTTTCATCGATTTCAGATTTCAATTTAAAGATGTGATCGATTGAAAGAGTCACGCGATCTAACGACAAAGGCTTTTCGATAAAATCCCAAGCGCCGATCTTTGTCGCCTTGACCGCGGTTTCGATTGTGCCGTGACCCGAGATCATCACGAATGATGTCTCAGGAAAAAGTGGAACCGCTTGAGTTAAAACTTCAAGGCCGTCCATTTTCGGCATCCAGATATCTAAGAAACAAACGTCTGGTTTAAAATCTTTTAAGCATTGCAATCCTGAAGGTCCATCGGGCGCGACCAAAACTTCGTAACCGTCATCACGTAAACTTTCTGATAGAACTTCGCGAATAGGAGCTTCGTCGTCGATAATTAATATTTTAAATTTATTTTTCTGAGCGTGTAGTTCCATTTTCAAAACTCCCTGTCGTTATTTTTAACTTTTTAGTTATTCACTAATTGGTTTAAAAAATTATTTAATTATTCGCCATCTAACGGAATTACCGGGATTTCGATAAACATACGCGTGCCTTTGGGTTCGTTTTCTAGGGCGCGGATGACTCCATTATGGTCTTCAACGATACTTTTCACAATCGGAAGCCCTAAGCCAGTGCCTTTTTCTTTTGTTGAATAATAAGGCTCGAATATGCGACCCCTGTCACGCTGATGTATTCCTACACCATTATCAGCTATTGAAATCTTAAGCACTCTGAATTTCGGGTTGTATTCAGTCGAGACTTTCACTTGAGGCAGAGCCTCTTTCTGAACGGCATCGATGGCATTTTCGATTAAGTTGACTAAAACCCGTTTAATTTGACCTGGATCGAATTTAAACTCTGGCAACTGTGCGTCGTATTGGGTCACAAACTGAACCTGAGGGTGATTATCGATGTATATTTGCAACGTATTTTTAATCACGTCATTCATTTGACCCGGGAATGGCTTTAATTCTGGCAACCGCGCAAACTGACTGAATTCGTTCACTAATATTCGCATATCATCGACTTGATTCACAATCATCTTAATAGAATCCTGAAATGCAGGATCTTGAATCTGTGCACCAAATTTTTTCGAAATGCGCTCAGCAGCTAACCGAATAGGCGTTAGTGGATTTTTAATTTCGTGCGCGATTCGACGAGCGACTTCGGTCCACGCAGCGGCCCGCTGCGCATTCACGATCGGAGTCATATCATCGAAAACCATGATGCGACCGATGTCTTGCTGCTGTTCATTCTTTAATATTGAAATATGGATCGATAGCGGGATCGTTTCTTGATTGATTTGAATTCGGATTTCTTTTTGTAGCGTGATCAAATTATTTTCGTGCATTGATTTAACGATGCTGGTGAATAATTTGTAATTGTCTTCGTTCATGCTGCTACGAATGTGTTTGCCAATAAATTCTAAAGGGTCTGTTTGTAACAGTTCGCCGGCGCGACGATTCATGGTTGTGACCAACCCATTCATATCGACCGAGATAACACCTGCGCTGACGTTCTTTAAAACGATTTCTACGTAGCGCGTGTACTGATTTAAATTTTTTAAGGTTTGCTGTAATTCAAGCTCTGATGACGACAGGTTGTTGATCATCTGATTGAAGTTTCCGATCAGACTGTTGATCTCTTCACTGCCGGATGAAATTTCTAACGTTGAGTAATCACCTGCGGCCACACGCTTCGTGGCGCGCCCCAACTGAACGAGCGGAATCGAAAGTTGTTTTGCTAAGTAAAACCCGAACCAAACAGCCGCGAATAGAATGACTAAGGTCATGACGATCAACATGATGAAATAAATCGACTTGAGCGGATATTCAACCAACGAATTACTGTGGAATTCTTGGTACGCCCCAACGATATCATCGAACTTTGACCCCGGGGTTAAGTTCAGGAATTTTGTGACGACGATGACTCCGCCGTCTGTTTTTTTACTGACCGGCACCATTAATCTTAACAGGTTATAGTCACCGAAAATTTGAATCGTGCTGGCTTCGTCGTGACTAACTAAACCACGCTGTAAAAATTCAAAGTTCAGTTGCGGAACCGTATCGGAATTTAATTCTGGGTCTTGCGAAACTAAACGATCAGCTAATAGGCTATCGTAATATTCGACCGCGTCTAATTTGTATTGTGCTCTTAAGACTTCAAGAAGCTTAGCTCTACGAGCAGGCGACACCTTGTCGATTTGTTTGATGGAAAGGCGTGCGTACTCGTAACCACGCTTTTTTTCATTCGCTATAAAAGTATCAATGACTTCAGAGGCGTTTCTTAGAACAGAAAGCATTCGCTGCGAAAACCATTTTTCGAAACTGCTATTCAAATAAAAAACTGAAATTGTGAAGACAAGTAACGTCGGAACAACCGAAAAAGAAACAAACGAGGCAATTAATTTAGATTTTAAGCTAGAGCCGAAGACTTTGCCCCGGCGTTCGATGAAAACTTTGACGATATTTCTGAAAATTAAGAATAGAAGAAGTAAAACAAGGATTAGATTGATGTTTACTAATCCGATAAAAAATAAAACATACGATGAGGGTAAGTTTTGGCCAGATCTAAAAATGTAAACTTCAACGCCAATTAAAAAAGCTAATAATATCGAGAGCGCGAAAATCGAAAGAATTTCGCGTTTTCTTTTTCGAAGCTCCTGAAAACGCTCGTTGTTTAAGTTTTTTTTGTGCTTTGCTAAGTTACCCGACATTCACCCGTTATATTGATTTGATTTCGCCCAGAAGTCCAATCATCTCGACAACGACTTGAGCCGCATCGTAGCCTTTGTTACCGTGTTCGCCACCGGCACGCGCTAACGCTTGCGCTTCGTTTTCTGTCGTTAAAACGCCAAAGCCAATGGGTTTACCGTATTGAAGCATTAATTCTGAGCAACCGCGTTCAACTGAGTTACAAACGTAGTCGTAATGCGATGTTTCTCCGCGAATAACGGCACCGATTGCCACAACGCCATCTACTTTTTTTGAATCAAACAATGCTTTGATCGCTAAAGGAATTTCGATCGCTCCCGGAACTTTAACAGAAAGAATATGGGCTCCGAACTCTTCTAAGAAATCGAATGCGCCGTCTTCTAATTTTGTTGTGATTGCATCGTTAAAACGAGCCGTTACCACCGCAATATTTAATTCTTTTTGCTTCGGAACCGCTTGTTTTTTTGCCTTAGGCGCTGCTGCTTTTGTTGATTTTGATGAAGGTGTTTTTGCTTTAGCCGCTGTCTTAGTTTTTTTCATTTTGAGTCTTTCTGTAAGTGATTAAGTCTGCAATCGTTCCAATTTTAATATCAAATTTTTTGGCAAATAATTTAAGATCTGGCAAGCGCGCCATCGTGCCGTCATCATTGATGACTTCACAAATCACGCTGACTGGTAAAAGTCCGCATAGTTTCGCTAAATCGACGCTGGCCTCAGTATGCCCATCGCGACCCAAAACACCTTCGGGATGCGCGCGTAACGGAAAAATATGCCCAGGGCAAATAACATCACTTGGTTTTGCGTTTGCTTGCGCAGCGACCTTGATCGTATGCGCTCGGTCTGCAGCCGAAATGCCCGTCGTAACACCCGAACTGGCTTCGATACTGTAAGTGAAGGCCGTGTTCGCAGAGCTTTGATTGTGTAAAGCTGATTTCATCATGGGTAATTTTAATTTTTCGACTTGAGAGGGCTCCATGGCCAAGCAGATTAAACCGCGCGCTTCTTTAGCCAAAAAATTAACAGCCTGAGGAGTTGTGAATTCGGCCGCTAAAATTAAATCGCCTTCATTTTCGCG
>JACMQO010000086.1 GCA_014376935.1 Bdellovibrio sp. | reverse complement strand
TTTAATTTCATTGTGAAGTCAGCTACGTATCATCTTTGTTGAAACTTTTTAACATCGCAGTGGTCTGTTTGTTTTTATCTATTACTTGTAAATTTTTTTTGTTCATAACGTTTTAAATTCGTCAGTAAGATGAACACTTTCTTGATGAAGTTATTTTAACATCCACTTATTCACAGAAAACGTTCTGGAACATAACGAATTTTATTTTTTATAGCTATTAACTAAAGCATTTTGTTATACTAACGAAACAGTATCAGACTTTCCGGGGGTGGAAATGGTCAATCTTAACAAATTCCGATTTCTTTCTTTAACGTATCCCTACGAGATGTTAGCCGAACAGAATGTAGGAAAACTATTTAACCAAATTTTGACTTTAAAATTGCGCGGCTATCAACACGAATATCCCGCCGGAGTTCTTCCGATCGACACAACAGATTTCATATCGATTCACCACGTCGTCTGTTTAGAGTTAAAAAATGAATTACGCCCCGTCATGGCGTTTAAAACGACTCCTTTGAGTCGGGCTTTAAAACACCAAATCAATTTTCCAGCTTTAAGTTTGGCGCAGCAAGCAGGCGCTCCTGAGCACGCGAAAGCCGTCGAAAAGATCATGGCAAACTGCCTGGAAGAAAAAAAAGAATTAGCCTACGCATCAAGCTGGACCATTGACCCCGTATTCCGAAAAGACAAACAACTTCGTGGGCTTCTTGAGGCGTCCTATATTCTAGGTCATAAAGATTATAATATTCAGGAAGTTTTATTAGGAGGAACGTTACGCTTTAAAACCGAAAACATCTTTGCACGAATGGGACACACCTTATTAAAGAACGAAAATGATGAGGCTTTACCCTTGATTAACGTTAAACATTTGTTCGGCGAACAGGTTGTCATCATGCACAGTCAAAAATTAACCCCTTACGCCGACGAATGCTGCGCGCCTTTTCAAGCGATGTGGGATGATCGGATTGAGATTTCACCAACCACAAAAGATGCGACTTTAAGAAAACTTTTAATCGCTGCTTAAAGGCGAACAGTTCATCTGATCGACATGAAAACGACAGGCATCATCGCCGCGATGTTCGCACGTAAAGTGAATGATCTTGGCGTTGTTCAAACCCATGTACGACGGAAGGCTCGCTAATAAGCCTGCCTTTAACTCGCATATCGATTCGCTTCCCAGGTATTTAACTTTTAACTCAGATGCAATATCGGGGCACGATTTCATCACTAACAGACCCGATGTCTTTGTGACCTGCTCGTAGTTGTATGTACAGTTTTTTTCAAACATAAAAATCATCTTGTTTAAAAATATGTTATATACTTGTTCTAAGTTTTCCATTTCAGAATAAATTTTTCCGATCAATCCGTAGCGGTTTCCTTCGGCCGAGTAAACGCCCATTCTAAAAAAATCATTCGCTTTAAATTGGCGTTTTTTTAAATACTCGGCCATGTCGGTAATCATTTGAATACTAATGGTTGCAAACGGATCTTGAAGAGTTGCGGCCGACATCTGAAAATGATTTAAAACATCGTACTTTAAGCGCCAACCGAAAGCTTTTTCTAAATACTCGATCGATGTAATCGGAGTTCGTCTACGGCCATAAGCCCCGATCGTGTATTTTTCGGGAAGTTCGTCTTTCGATGATAAGCGCGCTTCAAGTTCAGAAAAATTTAATTCGCCTTGTACCAAGGCGTCCTCAGCGATTGAAAAATATTTTGAAATTTCGTTTAAACTTGATGTCGGAAAATCAGCTAGGCCAACTTTGTATTGATAATATTTTTTCCATGAAAGTCCTAACAGATCAAGCCACTCATTTTTTGAAAGATGTGACAAGGCGTGAAGCCTTTCAAGATTGTCAGAAAACGGCGATGGAGTAAAAAAACCGATAGAATTCATAGGCTCCTATGTAAACAAATTGAATCTATAATTCAATATTAATTAGCCTCTTGTAAAACAAATACATGTTTGTAAAATAAAGTATCACAGTTGAACTACTTTTTGGTCGAAAAAGCCTATCGGACGTCAATGAACTCTTGGTAGCCGCAAGACAAACTGGGTATTGGGACAACCATGGTTTATTGCTAAGCTTCCTTTATGCCCCGTAACGATTCCTAAAGAGATACTAAGCCCCATACCGGTACCTTTGCCGATTTCTTTTGTCGTAAAAAACGGATTAAATATTTTCTGTGCAATCTGAGACTCGATCCCCGTACCGGAATCAGTTACGCGAATCACAACCTCATCGCCTTCGACCTGCGCCATCACCGTAATCCATTTTTCAGATCGACTTTGAATCGCATCGAATGCATTGGTAATCAAATTCAGCAACACTTGACTAATTTGAACCGCCTGACAATTCAGTTTTAAATCAGCTGGGTTAACCTTATAGTCAAGAGCAACACCATGAGATTTTAATTTCTCGTTACACAGCTGAATGGTGTCTTCAAGCAACGCCGATACGCTGTGCTCTTCTGTTTTATCAACAGAGCCGTCGCGCGCGAAAACACGCAGGCTTTTTATAATCTTAGCCATGCGGTCAGTCGTTAAATTGACCTTCGCAAGATCTTTTTTCACATCCTCCATATTGGGTTCGACCGCATCAAGCTCTTCGATAGCCCTTTCGGTCAAAAGTTTCACAACGGCTAACGGCGTATTAATCTCGTGAGCCATGCCGCCCGCCATTTCACCCAGAAGCGACATCTTAGAGGCCTGCAAGCTAACAAAACGTTGCTTTTCAAGTTCGTCGGTACGCTCTTGTACAAGTTGCTCAAGATTCAATGTGTGATTTTCAATTTTCTCGTCACGCTCACGAATTTTAGATAACATCATCTTAAAGGCATCCGCTAAATTTCCAATTTCATTTTTTTCAAAATTTTCAATTTTTACGTCGTAGATACCTTGGGACACTTTATTTGTTAAACCAATCAAACGCTCAAGCGGCGATCTGACTTTTCGCTTCAGTACAAAATAAATTAAAAGAAGCTCAATCAATAAAGAAAATAATCCCGAATACAATACAACTTTGGCATTACCAATCGCCGCCTGCCAAATTAACATTTTCGGATAAGTTGAAACGTAATACCAGCCTGGGCCACTGACCTTAGTAAAACCAACAACCACTCCGGACAGACCCGAGGTCTCAAATATGCCGTGATCATTTTTTTCTTTTTGCAATATATCCCAGATACTACGTAGATTTGGATCCTGCACTTGTGACATATTTAAATTTCCGTCACGTTCTTTAATATCATTCATAAATTTAGGGTGTGCGATCAGATCACCCGACTGAGAAATCATAAAGTTAGTTGCACCACCTAAATGATCGCTCAAAGTTCGATTCAGCAAATCAGAAATCATAATATCATGATGAACATTTCCTAAATAAACTTCTTTTATATAGATGGGCGTTGTGGCCGTCAGCATCCAAATTTTTCCAACCTTATCGTAAAATATATTCGTCCACTTCGTTTTACGTTCAGGGTTTAACGCCGGCGTTCCCACCCTATAGTAGACCTCTTGAGCTAAATCCAAAGCAAACGTCGCCTTCATAACCCAACGTGGATCTTCGGGCCAATAGATGACAATGGCATTTTCGGGAAATGTAAAATAAGTATCTTGAAAGTTAATATGAAGTGGCAACCCAAATTGATTCACAACATCTAAACTAACCAGAAGTTTTTTGTGAAAAGCGTATGACTGAATTTCTTTTTGTCTTTGTATTTTTGAAACCTGATGACCTATAAAAATACCAGCATCTAATAACCCGTCAAAATACGGATCTGCATTGCGAAGTACACCATCAGGGTAGCTTTTTAAAATTTTATTAACTTGTGCTGCCGCTTGCTTTTGATCTAAATTAAATTTGGCAAATTTCATTTTGTAATTATCGATAAGTGCCTGATGACTTTCTTCCGCAGCTTGAAAAATTGCGCTTTCACGCGCACCACGTTCGCCGATGTATTTATCTAACGTTTCAATCCTTCGCTCTTTAACGACGGTCGAAAGATGGTAAGCCGCTACAAAAGTTGTTATTCCAATAATCAAAGTTAATCGCAACGTCATTTGCAAAAGCGTTTGGCCCGCTAATGTATTCTTTAAGCTTTCTATCATATTTTTAAATAGCAACCACAGCTGTTTCGTCATTCAAAATCTTATCGTCATTTTAAGACTTTGACTGAACGTAAAAACGCCTCTTGATTTTCAAGATGCGGGTAATGCCCACTGTTTTTGATGATGATGACTTGTTCTAGACCTAATAGATTCTTCCAAAAAGTAAAATCGTTTTCGTCTAGATACGGATCTGAATCACCAAAAATGGCCTTGATCTTTTTATTTTTTAAATGATTGGTGTCACTGTTTTTGTACGCAAATAAATAATCATTCACCAGCGTCTGCCACTCGGCCGCGTCAAACGGAGTACTGAGCGCGGCTAACTTATCAGAATTTTCTTTTGCTTTTTGATTAGCCCAGAAACTTTGAAGATAAAAGGGATGCGTTGAAATCTGAATAATCAAATTCCAAAATAGATCCGGAGGCGGGGCCGACAAAAAAGGTGCAACTGACTGGATCGCTTCAGCTAATGCCGGTACATCTTGTTTTCTCTGCAGAACTCGACCTAGGTTAATGAACGCGGTCGGTATGCTTCTAAGCGGACTAATTAGAATTGAATTTTCGACAACTAAATGGGGCAACTGCGGAAGTTTTGTTTTAAGAATTGATGATAGCAAATCACATCCAAAACTATGACCTATCATTTGCTTGGCCTGCATTTCTTGAGCTTGTTGGGCGCACGCATTAACTAATTCTTGATAAGGGTTTAACCGATCCTTGAACTTGGGTTGATTCCAAAATAGTACGTTCGGCCATTGACTTCCTAAAACAGCGGCCTCGATATCAGAACTTCCGCCCGGACCATAATGTAAAAAGAGACTAGAATCCAATAGACACCTACCTTTCTTATGTTAAGCAGCGGAACGCAAATGCTTTTGACATCTGTCTATTTAATTTTAGAAATACAATAAGTTCAACGAATTTAGGCACATTCTCATATCACGACACTTAAAGTAGCTTGATCGTTTTAAAACTAGACAGCTTAATACATATGAATCAACTTTATATTTATTACGCAGGACCTAAACGAATATCATTTCTAAAATGTATAAACACATAGTACCTTAGTTCGATATGATACAAGACAAAACAAACCCAGAGTTCTACCAAGAATTATTCAAACGTAATCAACCTATTGTACCACCATCGACGCAAGAAAAAATAAAACAGCTTCGACTTTTAGTAGCCGGATGCGGTTCAACGGGCGGCGCGTTTATCGAAGGAGCATCACGCCTTGGCGTCATGCAATATCGCCTGGTCGAGCCAGATACATATGCCCTAAATAATTTAAACCGCCAGTTCGTCTACCCGAGCGATATTGGTTTAAATAAAGCGATCGCGCACAAAAAACGAATCGAACTTCTATTTAACAAACAGGCCGACGTCTTTGTTGATGAGCGCGGCGTTCAACCAGACAACATAGACTCTTTGCTTAAGAATATTGATGTCGTTTTCGATGCGGTTGATGTCACGACTGAATCGGGCATTAAAGCCAAACTTTTACTTCACGAAGTAGCCGCAGAAAAAAGATTACTTGTTCTATCAGCCCTTGATCTAGGGTACAAACAATGGATCCGCGTTTATGACTACAGAAAAAACTCGGTGCCTTTAGATGGAAATCTAGAAAAGGCCAAAGCCTGTCGCAATCCTTTAAAAGCATTGATCGAAGGGTTTTGCCCCGTCGAAGAACTTTCAATAGAAATCACCGACGAACTGATTCGACTTCTGAAAGATCCTAGCGCAAGTGCATGCCAACTTGGAGCCGCCTGCCATTTGTTAGCCGCTTTTTCGGCGCCAATCTTAATTCGTATTTGCGATGATAAATCATTACCGCGCTTGATCGAATTTGACCTGATGCGCACTCTGGAAACAAATGAAGAGCGCAACCAAGCCGCCTTCAACGTCAAACCCAAACATGAACAACTGAAACAAATTTTAAAATCGCTAGCCTAAAGGTTACGGCATTTTGATAAAACTGGATAAAGCTAGTACCTATATCCAGTTCTTATGTGAAGCAAGCTGAACGCTTTAGAATTTTTAAATCCTGTCGATAAGTATCCTGCCAACACACTACTATGATCAGCAGGAGTACAATATGAAAAATTTTAGAATCGTCGTTCTTGATTACGCCAAACAACAAGTCGACAACCCCATCGCAAACCGAGTCTTAGGCGACATGATCACATCAAAACAACGTAACTTTGTAAGAACAGATGAAAATTACGTCTCCCTTGATAAACACGACATGATCGGCACGCATTTTTTAATTTATGAAACGTCAGATATTTTTAATCCGAAAATGATCTTTGCTTTACGCTGCACGTACGAACAACGAGCCAAAACGCACAAAGTGAACCTACCGCTACAAGATCTAGCGCCGAAACTACCGCCCGATTGCAAAGAAGCCCTCGATAAATACCGCGCAAGTCACCCGTCTTTGGTTGATTGCAACGCGTGGTTTGTTGAACCCGAATACTCATTTAAAAATTCAGGCATCAATCTGTCGGACATCGGTTTTGCTTTGGTTTGCTTACAGATTTTACGCATGGGGCATGATCACTTCATCGCTTGCACGAACGAAAAATACAAAGCTCATCGTTGGTTAGCAAATGCCGCTGACTTTCCGAAGAATTTTGAATTTATTCATCCGGTCGTACCTGATAAACACATGATGATTTTAACTGAAAAATTTAATATGCCGTTTATCAAATCGGTGTATGAACAACACAAGGATTTATTCGATAATCTATTAGAATTAACACCTGATGTCCCGGGCTACAAAACGATGCCCGAAACAATTAAAGCCCAATTTAATATTACGACTGAGAAAATCGCGCCGTCGGAAGTGAAAAAAGCTGGCTAGGTACGTAGTCTGTAAATTTGATCACGTAACTGGCCTCAACGCCAGTTACGGTATGCTTCAACACGTTTTCTGGGTAGATGGGTGGAAGTTTTGATAAAAATGGAAACCAACCCATCATAATTTGACGGTATCTCATCAGGCGATCCATCCGCGCTAACGACCAATTTAAATGCGGGTGATTTTCGTAAACTAATGACGTTTCAATGCGGACCTGACTGCGGTCTAAATCAAATTTATAATTAAAATTCGTATCAAATAAATGAACGTTTTCAGCTAAAACCGAATAACAATCAAAATAAGTTTTTGCCGCTTTAAATTTTTGTCCAAGCGCGGTTCGACTTAAAGTTAAAAATAAAACGCAGGCTAAATTATCAAGTTCATCTTGCTTCAAACCATTTGAAGCCAAAATTTCAAGTAGATCGACAAAATAATTCAAACTGATTTTGTTATCAAAGCTAGAATAAATTAACGGCGATACATTCATCTTACGCATGATCATGTCACTGAAGTGCTGTCCGCGCGTTAAGGTTAAAAATTTAATGATATGAGCCGATGAGCGTAAAAAGCTAAATTGGTACTGCGAATAGCGCTCAGGGACGGCTTCAACACCTAAAAATAAAACGGAGCGAACAAATTCTTTATCGTAGGTTCCACTTAAAATATCATCTTCGTGGATATTAAAAAACTGGCCTAATTGAATCACCTGCTGAGTGCGCATAGCTTTAGGATTAAAACCTGACCACCACGCCATAAAATCAGAAGCTGTCATTCCTAACGCCTCGGGCGCTTGATTCAATGGCAAACCGACATCTTTAATAAAATGTTTTATTTTTTCTGACTTAGTCACTGGGATAACTCTATCTAGGATAATGCTCATCGATTTCCTTGTATAGATTCATAATGTTTTGAACTTGGGTGATTTTACCGATATTGATGAGCTCATTAGGATCAAGCTCTAAGCAAACGCGTAAAGTATCAAAAATTTGATGCGTGATTTGATGTCTTCCGACTTCGATTAATTTAATCTCTTTTTCTGACAACTGAGTGATTTCACTCAGTTGTTCAGTTGTTAGCTCCAATTGGATTCTTCTTTGTTGGACATAAACACCTAGGAATTTCTTAAAAAGCCTTTTATTAAATTGGCTTAAATATTCCACGTCCATGCTTTTAGTCCCCTTCAAAGATCTACAGCGATCAAAGCGCTTACGAAATACTACGTTTACCTTCAGTAATTTGCTCGTTGATTTCTGTTGTGAAAACGTCGACTAAACTTTTTGTGATCTTTTTTTCAGGAATACCTAAAATGATGATCAACTTGCCGATCACTTTCAAAGGAATTTTTGAAATGCCTCTTTCAAATAACGAAACAAACTGCATCGATTCATAACCCAGTTTATTCGCCAATTCAAGCTGAGTCATTCCGGCTTTGATTCTGTATTCACGGGCCAACGCACCTAATTCACGATTAATTTTACTCATAGATAAATACCTCTGTTGACTAAGTTTTAACAAGTTTCACAAAATAGTTCAACGACTATGTAGATTATGAAGTTTATTTCATACTTAACTAAATGGCAACGCTTTACAGCTGATTAGAGCGGAAAACCTACCAAATTTTCTCAAAACCAAACGGCTTTACCCTTTTAAAGGCAGGGCTTCTAAAAGTGGCGACTGCCAAGGCCTTAACGCCGCCAATAATCCAAATTCGATGCTTTCTGGAAGCTCGGCTTCGATCTGACTTTCGTTTTTCATCTCGGTAATCATTTTGTCAATTTTCGTTTTATAGCGAATCGCACTTTGGGGGCTTAACTTGTACATCGTAAACCGCAAATGCTCAAGGAGTGAGTTTTTAAAAGGATGTTCTAAGAATGAAGTCTTCGCTTGCTGTAGTAATACTTTACCCATCGGCCCGTCTTTACGAAGAAGCCTACGATTCTGTTCAAGAATCTTAACACGGTTTTTGGGATGCAACTCGATCAACTTCATCCGATCAAGTTGCAGTAAAAATTTTTGAACATCGTTGACCGAAACGACGTATTTTTTTTCAATCTGCCGCACCGTTTGTCCCTCTAACAAAAGAGTCCAGAAATGATAAAGACGCAGTTCTTGCGCAAACTCTTCTTCATGCTCGGGCTTCAACAACTGATCAACAATTTCAACTTCAAATGGTGTCAGCTTTATTAACTCTGAAAAAGAAATACTCATCAGTTCGCACGCCGTTTCAATACGACTTAACGACAGGTCTCCATCACTCATCAAACGCTTCACCGAGGCCTCGGAAAGGCCCCATTTGATCGCTAATTTTTTGTAAGTGATACCCCGAGCTTTCAAATTATTCTTCAATGTCTCAATAAGAGTCGCGCTAGTGGCCATGGTGTTACCCCCTAATCATGCTAGTATCATATAGTAATACTTAATCAATGGGTATTGAATTTTGCCACTAACGGGCCGAAAATAAACCTAAGTCAAATCGAAGGAAAAGAGGATGCTATGGCAAAAATAAAACAAGTTATCAAAAGTATGACCGAAAGCTTCAGCGAATTTGTCCTACGTAAAGATCAGGCGATCGAAGTTCACGAGCTTCAGCACGACTACACGATCGAGCAAGCAAAAATCAAAAGCTACGAAGTACGCCGCCATATGATCTAAAGGCGCAAACAAAGCCGGTCTATTTAATACATTACTTAAAAGACGCTTTAAACCAAAGCGTCTTTTAATTTAAGCTCTAAAAATTCGATAAATAATTTCAACCTGAGCGGAATTGTTTTTTGTTGCGGCATCAGCAAACTGATCGGAACTTTCTCTGTACTCCATTCTTTAAATATTTGAACTAAGTCCGTGTTTTGAATGTCTTTTTTCGCCAAAAAAGCCGGTAAAACACAAAACCCGGAACCCAGGATCGCCATCTGCTTATTTACAAAAAAATTATCGCTTGAAAATGTGGATACTAATTTTAAATGAGCATCCGTTCTTTGATTCGTTAACTTTAAAGTATTTCTTTTATTTTCAAATTTCTTAAAAGAGACATAATTTATTTTTTCTAAATCAGATATTTTATATAACGCCGGCGAAAGCTTCAGTAAATTGGGGCTGATAAAAAGCTTTAACTGGACCCAACCCAATTTTCTAAGCTTAAGCGTACTGTCACGAAGCGCGCCAAAGCGTAACGCGACGTCGACACCTTCGCTGACCAAATCAATCGTTTTATTATCCACTAACAAATCAATTTTACATTGCGGATACAGCTTTTGAAATTCAAAGCTGTAAGCCGCCATCAGTTCAATGCCGACATCGTTTGGCACCGTCATGCGAATGAGACCTGAAACAATATTTTCATGCCGATCAACCGATTTAATCACATTTTCTAAAGCCGACAAATGCGGAACAACTTTTTGGTAAAGATCCACCCCGGCCGCGGTTAACTGAAACTGTCTGGTCGTTCGATAAATTAGCGATACACCCATTTCTTTTTCTAAGGCCGTTATGTTTCTAGAGATCCTAGACTTTGGTTGTTTCAACGATAAAGCCGCCTTAGAGAAACTGCCCAAGGATGCAACAACTTTAAAAATTCCGAGTCGATTCAAATTGATATCTGAACTCATGGTGATTCCTTCTGTTCAACAGCATTTTTCACTGTTGCATTAATCGCAACACTAAATCTTGATTTTGTCTACTTTTGCAACTCTAATTATTAACTCATACTTAAAACATTCAACAAACCAACACGGAAGGACCGTTATGAATCTTATGAAAACAACCCTAGTCGCAACAGCAATCTCTTTAATGGCATTATCAGCAAATGCAGCAGACGCAAAATATGCGCCTGGTAAATACGATGTTGATCCAGCCCATTCATCAGTCGGTTTCGAAGTGCCGCACTTAGTGATTTCTACCGTTGAAGGTAAATTCACTAAAATGGAAGGCGTGATCGAATTGAATGAAAAATTTGAAAAATCAACTGTAAAAGCTTCTGCAGAAATAGGCTCTGTCGATACTGGAAATGAAAAACGTGATGGTCACTTAAAAAGCCCAGACTTTTTTGACTCAGCTAAAAATGCTAAAATGACTTTTGATAGTTCTGAAATCAAAGGAAATCCGGCCTCGTTCAAATTAACTGGTAACTTGAAAATCAAAACAACAACTAAAAAAGTTATTTTTGATGCGAAGTACTTAGGATCAGTGAACGACGGTAACGGCCATGAAAAAGTAGCTTTCAATGCAACAACTAAAATCAGCCGTAAAGATTTCGGATTAACTTACGGTGCGATGGTTGAAGCGGGCCCAGTGATCGGCGACGAAATCACAATCACTTTAAAAATCCAAGCGTCTCGCCCAGCTCCGGCTGCCGCGCCTGCTAAAAAGTAATTTTTTAAATACTGAATCGGTTTAAAAATAAAAAAGCCCAACTTTCTCAAGTTGGGCTTTTTTTGGATTTCTATTTAATTCACTTATTGGCTGTACTGAACAAATAGCGTAATCGCGCCAACTTTATCAGTGGCACATTTTCTAGTACTTGCGTTTTGCGCTAATGACCCACTGACAAATAACTGCGATGAGCAAATCATTTGGTTTGCGTTACCGCTGACCTGCTTACATGAATAGGCGTAGTAAGCCTCTTTCGTTTGATGGCCATTCACGTAACCCCAAACAGAAAACTGGAGCTCGGTCGCTGACACTTGAAATGGCCCCTGAACGGTATTTGCACCACCCTGATTGTAGGCCGTGATCGCTAGAACTTTTTCAACAGGAGCTGATCCCGGTGAAAATTTATTTTGGTAATTAAAAACAAAGACCACCCAAGATCCATCCGAATTTTTTATTCCATCCCAGTCAGTTTGATTTCCGGCAAAAGCACATTTTTCTGAAGATGTCGTCGCGACCATTTTCCAGTTACCCAGCAAAAACTTTTCAGACGTCACGACGCCGCTTTTTAAAAAGGGTAATAAGTCTTTGTACGTTTGGGGTTGATTGATATCGGATGGTGGACTGACCGCAGACTTTTTATCTAACGCAAGCGTTGTTAAAGAGACGACCAAAACCAAAATGAAAAATATGCGTGTCATTGAAAGCTCTCCTAAAATCAGGCTTTTTTAGAGCTCAAGAATTAAGATAGGCCACTGACCTTGGCAAGTTATTTTTGGCAGTGACGGCACCAAAACGTCGAGCGTCCACCTAACACCAAAGATTGAATCGGATGATGACAAGTAAAGCACAATTCATCTTTACGGTCGTAGACTAAAAAGCGTTTTTGAAAATCGCCTTTTTCACCGTAACTATTCTTAAAATCAGAGATCGACGAACCACCTGCCTCAATGGCTTCTTGTAGAACTTTTTTTACTTCAGTCCACAGTAAAGCGTAATCTGCAGCGCGTACTTTGTTGGCTTTTTTATGTGGTTTAATTTTTGAACGAAATAAAGCTTCGCTGGCATAAATATTACCGACACCGACCAAGTATTTTTGATTCATTAAAGCCACCTTGATCGTGGAATTTATTTTTTTAAAAGTTTTTGTTAAAACATCTAAATCAAGGTCTTGCTGAAGGGGCTCAGGTCCAAAGTGCGCAAAGCGTTCGTGCAGGTTTGAATTTTTAAAAATGTCAAATTCTCCAAAACGGCGTGGATCATTGTAAACCAAATATTTATCTTCATTTAATTTCATGGCGATGTGATCATGAGCTTTCTTTTGCCAGTTTTTAGTTTCAACGCGCCAGTATCCTGTCATCCCCAGATGGCTGACGATACTGTCATTTTCAAATTCAAAAATGATAAATTTAGCTCGCCGACTTATTTTTTTTAATTGCGAACCGTTGAGCTTTTTTATTTTCGTCACCGGAATCACGTTCCGTAAATCTTTACGGTAAAAAATCCACTCTTGAACGACTTCTGGCGGCTGAATGATTTTATTTAAATTTCTGGTCGTGATTTCGACCTCGGGTAGTTCTGGCATTTCTTATCTAACCTATTGATTTTTCTAATGTCAAATATCGAAAAACTGGCCAAGCCACCCTATTTCTATTCGATTTGATTTCTAGAAATTTATAATGGCTGGCATCCAGAAACTTTCTCGGTTAACGGTACAATTAATTTAAAACTAGTATCGGAAGTTGCACTTTGCGATAACCAATATTGGCTGTTATATGAATCTTCAATAAGGCCAATCAAATCTGTTTTAACATCAAAAACATTCCAGTTTGTACAAAGAATTGCGTCCGCTTTTCGTAGCGAGAAATTAACGGAGCTGTTCGGATTGGCAAGGTTAAACAGCTTCGACCAAACTGAATTTGGATCGGCCCCGGCATCACCATCATCATTTAATTTAGTGAGCGCCTTTTTTTCCGAATCAATTTTTGAAGATAAGTTTACTACGTCGCGATTTAAACTCATCAAACGGTTGGCAACACCCTGAGCGAATAAGCTTTCGCCCCCTCGTCTAGTTAAATAAATAATCTTCTGGCATCCGGCCGCTTTCAAAATAGCTGCTGGGTGTAAATCAGACCATCCACCTGCTGAATAAATGTTTTGATTATTGGCTTTGAACATTTTCATCGGTGATAGCCCTGGCTCTGCCGGCGATAGTGATAAAACTTGCTTCCATGTTGCAGGACCCAATGCAAAAAAACGACGACTTTTTTCGTCGGACTTATCTAAGGCCAACTCAATTTTCTTAAGATAGGCTGCAGATCCCCAGTAACCGAAAAGAACTTCTTCGGGATTAGTCGGCTTAAAGGTCTTTCCGAATTGGCGATCAAGCTGCTTATCGTAATCGACAAATGCCTTTTCGGCCTCAAGTGCAGCATCACCGATTAAAACCGATGTTGATGGGTAAACCGAAATTGGACTGCCGATCATATCATTTTCAAGAGAAAGTTTAGGTTCATCTTGGAAATAGGATTGAAAAATATTATGAAAGATTTGGCCACAGTTTGGATTTTTTTTAATTAATCCGGCCCAAGATGCTCCTTCAGAATCAGAGGTACATTTTGTGAAAAAATTAGCCCAATTATTTATGATTTCGGATTTGGACGACCTAGCTGAATAAAACGCAGCAAATCGACCGAAGCTAACTGATGCATTTTCAAAATTAACTAGCGGCGGACGAAAAAACAAATTTGCATCTGTTGAAGCATCAAATTTTCCAAATTGTCGAACCGATTCGGCCAGCTCATCAAGATAAAATTGTGATCGTTTGTCACTTTTATTACTTAAAGATAAAATTAAAGGCTTCAATGAATCGTTGCTGAAAAGTCCTAATTGCATACCTTGCTCTAAAGTTCTAATCACGGCTGGATAATTTTTCTTTACAAGATCAGCCTGCATTTCAGTAGTTAGATCTTGAGCTTGTGATTTCCTGTACTGACCATAAAGGTTAAAAAAATCTTGAGAAAATTTTGTATCTTTTAATTCTTGAAAAAATCCTAAAAAACTTTTTACAAGCAGTGCAGCTCTTGAATTTCTTTCGAGCGTGTCTATATTTGAAGTTTGAATCAAAGGATGTTGCGCGACGGAGTTTAACCAGAACATAGAAATACTTGCCGAACTTCCTCCGGCCATTGCCGTTGGTAAACCAAATTGTTCAATTGTCTTCGCTATTCCACCCCAGTGAGCCGGCTCAAGCTCGCCGTTGCCGCGAATTGCCAAACAATAACCAGGTTCGGTGGCGACGGACGCGGCCGAATAGGAACCCAAATTAGATTTTTTATTCGTTAAATAATTAAGCGCCAGAAAGGTTGTGATACAAAAGACAATAGCCACGGCGAATATTTTTTTCTGAGGTGTCATCATTTTCCTTAAAAATTGTTTTATAAATTATATCATATTGCGGGACCTAGTAAACGACTAATTATGGGTTAGAATAACGTCATTCGGCCACCAATACAAACACCTGCAGAGCATGAAGTCACCTACTCTAATTTGTTGATCTTGAAAGCAGATATCGCGGTATTGCCAAAAAATTCTTCCAACGTTTCGACCGTTGAACATGACATAGATATCACTATCATAAATCGCACCGAACATTTAAGTTGGCTCAACAGCAAAAGGGGATCATGTATGAGGAATTATAGATTGCTAGTTTTCGCGGTCGGATTTTTACTTCTTTCTAAAGCCAGTTTCGCGCAAGAAATGGTTACGGAAAGTTTTTCAAATCCGCAAAACACATCGCAAGTTGATGAAACGTGCCTTGGACACGGAAAACCATTGGATGTCATCAATGACCAGGTTTTAAATTGGAAGGCTACAACGGCCAATGCGTTTTTAGCCAGAGCCCGCATTCAAGGAACTGTTGATCAACTTTTCCCGGATCATTCGGGACATAGACATTTTTCATTAAAAATTGGACCACAAGCAAATGATCATATAGAAGTGATTTACAATCTATCGTTCGGAAAATTACCAACCCCAAAAGTTGGTGATACTGCTGAAGCTTGCGGTGACTACATCACTTCGATTGCGCAAACCGGTTCTTACCCGGCATCACCCGATGGTGGTATTATTCACTGGGTTCACAGAAGTCCAAGTGGACACGAACCAGGTTACGTGATTTTAAACGGCGTTAAATTTTAAAATTGGGAGAAATAGAATATGAAAAATTATAAATGGATCGTTTCAGCGCTTGTGGGGTTACTTTTATCATCGACAGGATTTGCTGAGTCAGGTCATTCAGGTGAAGCAACAATTGAAAATACCGATGTAAAAAAGGAACTTTTCCTAGATCTTAAAGAAGAGGCAAAAAAATGCGTTGTTGAAATCGTAAGGACCACAAAATCTGAAAAAGAAATTATGGGTTATGAATCAACCTGCCCGACATTTAAAATCGCATCGTCTACCCAAGCTCAAGTTTATATTGATGGCCAATGGTATAATGCCATAACAAAAGAATCTGACATTTCAGACGATGGCGATATAGATAATCTTTACATTACTGATGCAAACGGAAAACTTGTCGCGCAAAAATTAAATATTGCTGCTTATGACAGTGTTATTTCTGCCATTGTTGGATCTGAACCTTCATTAAAACAACGCGAACAGCCTTAGTTTATTTCTGTCATTAATCTTTCTTCTTATACTTTATCGCAAACTCTGCTAGACGGTATAAGAAGAATTTTTACTGGAGGAATTTTGAAACTTTTTTCCATTACGGTTACTTACCTTACTTTATTTGTGGCTTTCCAAGCTTTCTCTGCGACCGTAAATGAGCCCGTCAGCACATCCATTATAGATAAGTCCAATGCTATTAATCTGCCTTCACAATACGAAATGATTGGTGGGTTTCGTTCTTATAATGACTCTGGTCGATACACCCAAATCGAAAAAGATAAAGAGGCTCGAACTTTTAAATCACAAAATGATTTTTTCTTAGGTGCACGGGTAATAAATAGTTGGGGATTATATTTAATGACAACCCAAACACTTTCGAACTTTAATAATTCCACAAAAGACAAATGGGTTAAGGCAGACTCAAGTATTACACTAGTGCATCCTCTATGGTATCAAGGAGATCAGTGGAAAGTTTCGGGCGCTTTTCGTCAGTATTTACCAACATCAGATTATTCGAAGCAATTCAATGCCCACCAAACAGCGTTCTATGTCGCATTAACTGGCTATTCGGATCGATGGAACTATTTCAATATTTTAATTCCGCGCTATTTTTCAAAAGATAATACGCAACCCGCAGATACGACATATTATTTAGAAGATCGATCAACAATTTCACAAAATTTAAATTCTTGGTTTAGACTTGGTTTTGGCCAGTGGTCGCAGATAGAAGCCCACTATGATAGCCCCACTGGTTCCTGCATTGAGATATATCCCTACGTTGATTTCGTTCTTAATAAGACCACTTTCATTAGCACTCGATTTTCGTTTCCGATTCATGCCAACGGGAAAGTTTTTGATGGACCACCGCTAGCTAGTAAAGATTTTGGATATACCGAAGTATTTTTAGAAACAACTTTATAGATCTTGTTTCTAATTTAAATTGGTTATTTGCTGCTAATAACTTTTAAAGTTTGCAAGCTTTTTTCGCACTTTGATTAAGTAAGAAATCTAGATTAACTCTATGGACCTATAAAACCAGGAAGATTGCATGCCGCTTTTGATTGAGCTAATTTTTTCGCAAGTCCCGTAGCGGCTTTAAAATTTGATTTACTATGTAGTGGAATATCCAAGTTCATTCGAAAAAATGCAGACCACTTAAATTCAAAAAACGGTATCAATTGTTTTTTTATAAAACCGGCATCTATAACGGTCCAAGCCAGACTACGAAAAGGGTCATCGGCCAGACAACGAATATCAGTTGGTAATGAGTAAGGCGAATGTGGCCCCATTCCGAACTGATCATTTAAATAAAGCCATTCTTTTTTTATCATAAAATTCCAAAAATCTTTTTCACTTTTATGACGAAGATCCTTAATAATTTTGACAGAGAAAGTTTTTACATTTAATTCCCAGCAAGCTCTAGCAAAATGGTGATGATCAATCATGTAAAGTTCTTCATTGGGACCAATAATAACGGGAATTCTGTGTTCAGCCGAATAGTCGACCAATTCTTTTTTGCTAAATACAGCCATCTTTGAAATTTTTGATTCAATTTCTTTCATACCCAATACAAATTGCGTCGGGCGAAGATCCAATATATTTGGCTGTTTCATGTAGACTTCCTTTCTTCGTTAATATCATGAATCGGTAACTGACTTACTTGTTTTGCTCGAACCCTTGGCAGGGGCAACCACTAGTACGGCCGAAATGACAATTAATAAAAGTGAGACTAGATGAACAACTTGTTCTGATTCAGATAAACTTGATTTGAAGCCTTGGTTAAACACCGCAATAAGTTGAAATCCAAACAAGGTTTGAATTCCAGGCAGCAGCATTCGAGCCTCTTGTTCAATCGTATTGACCTGATCGCCGAGCGATTGTCGATATTGACGTTGGTGTATCCATCTTACTAAGTTTTGAATCGTTATTAGCAGCCGTCGTCATTTTTCCTCTTAATCTATAAATAGAAGCGATTAGTACGATAACGTAGTGAATAGCAGACTGCATAAAACTTCGTGCTCGCTAACATTTGTATTTGTAGGCCAATGAGTCAGTCAAATTACAATAGTTACATGTTCTTAAGATTGTATCTGTTCAAGGCGATAAGATAGCGCGCCTGATTAACTTATCATTGTCGGCGAGCTAAATTTTTAGTACGAACACAGATAAATATTTATTTCGATAAATTCAGAATCTGGAGTTACCATGAAATTTTCCGCTGCAATTTTGGTCGTTATGTTCTCGTTGCAAACCTTTGCTCACGAAGAGTGGAGTATCAAAAACTTTGATGCCGAAAAAACGATTGGCGCTCCATTTATCAAACACGAAGATGAAACTCCCTATTTGGCTTTCAACTTGAACTATGAACCGATGAAAGAATTTTTTGAAAAAGCCGACCGTTATACTTATCGACCCTTGCAAAGTCGCAATGAAGCTTATGTTACCGTGATAACGCCTCCGGAATTTAAGGACGACTTGTCGAAGTTTGTTACTATTCAAGAGATCGATGAAATCGCAGTAAAATTGAATTTACAAAAATCATTTTATAAACCTATTTGTCTTGGCAAAGGCAGCATGACCGATAAAGACAAATATCTGGAAACATATTTTATCGTCATTGAGTCCGAAGATTTGTTGAATGTTCGAAAAGCCATTCATAAGCTTTACCAATCACGCGGCGGCAGCAAGTTTGATCCACTTCATTTTTACCCACACATTACGCTGGGTTTCACCGACCGTGATCTGCATGAAAGCGATGGACTTCTTAAAGATTCCAAAACTTGCTTAAAGACTCTGCATATTTCGCCATTGCCATCGACCGTTTCTGGTCTACCAATTGCCAATTCATATATTATCGATCAAAACAAAACAGGTGGCGCGATTATCCGTGGCAGCGCTCCTCTTGGTCATCAAAATTTAACTTTGATGAAAAATTATGGAATTTCTGAATACATCATTTTTAAAAATGATAAGGCCGGAGAAGTGAAAAGCGAAATCGGCGGCCTTATTGAAAAGGGAATAAAGAAAGAGAATATCACTCACATCAATTTTGATTGGAAAGATAATCAAGACTTCACTTCGGGCTGCAGAAAAATTATTCAAGGAATTGATTTGATGAAAATGGCAATGAAGACTAATAGCAAATTATATTTTCATTGCACGACCGGTGAAGACCGATCTGGCGTGTTAGCTGCAAGCTACCTTCTTTCTCAAAAAAAGAAATCAAATATTAAAAATATTTTTCGTGAAGAAATGTGTAGCAAGGGCTATGAGGCAGGAGATCCCGATAAAGATCTTGAGGTCGTCAAAAAAATCAGATCAGGCCTAACAAGAACCTTTCTTAAGACCGCGTATCGCATTGAGGAAGCCAAGCTAGCAAGGCATCCGATCAATGAAACCATTTGTACGACCGATCCTGAGTCGGATAAGAAATTTATTAAATACTCGACTCAGATCAAATTTATTTGTGGCAAAACAGCGGCCAACTAACGTCCTATTCGTCGATGGTGAACTGACTGTCTTTGCGGCTGACAACCCCTGAAATTGCGTCACCGTCTTTTTTTCGGCAAGTGCTATCGGTATAAACTGCCGAATCTGCTTCGCCGGGACTAAGTGGGCATTCCGTATTTTCCCAGTACTTTTGAGATTCAATTTGAAAGATGCAAGATGGGTTGCCGTTGGGTAATGTGATCGACTGAACATTACGAACCAAGCCAATCATTTCCATGTCATAGCTTAAACAGGCCTGACTATGAACAGGCAAAAAAGGTATTACGATTACAGCAAAAAATGACAGCATTTTCATTTCAATCTCCGATTGCTACAGGGTCGTTTCGAAAAAATATTTCCGAGTCGCCGAAATTGGTCGACCCCCGTATTTAGTACCAATTACCTCTATAGTTTTTAGATTGCAAGTTGCATTAGATCCGGTTGAAAAACTTCTGGTACGGGTGGTTTATAATTTAAACTACTATATAGACTTTTCCGGTATCAATGCCCTACTCACATTTCAACCTATTTCCAAAAACCTTGTATGAGGAAGCAGATTCGAAAAAGCCAAAGACACGGCCAAAAATAATCTCAGGAAGTGTTGAAGCTTCGGTTGTTAAAAAATAGAATTTAAGGAAATTTAGTAATTTTTTTCAAATGACGAATACGTCACTTGTGCAATTCCAAGAATAATAAAAATTTAGTCCAATCTTAACTATATGAAACGCTTTACATTCTTACAAATTGTTGCAACCGTATTGCTGGCATCATCGGTAAGTTTTTCCGCGAATGATCCCAAAAAAGGCGAGATCTCTATGGAGAAAGCTCAAGAAATTACGATGAATAAAATAAATGGTAAAATTACTTCTCGAGAATATGAATTCGAAAAGGGCCAAAATGTTTATTCATTTGATATAGTTGCTAAAGATGTATTTCTTAACGTTTTTAAAAAGGCCAGCAATCAAGCGATTCTGGCCTTTTCCAAATTAGTGAGTTTTTTCGCTTGCACGCTGACGGAAAATTAAAATACAGCCAACCATTAACCCCAGCAACACCGCCGAGGCCGTATAGCGACTTAAAGCTAACCCACCGTGGTCTAGTGGCTTATCTAAAAAGTCACCTAACACAGCTCCTAATGGACGCGTAAGAATGAAAGCAGCCCAGAAAAGAAAAGTTCTTGAAATACGTGTCCAGTAATAAAGAGCAATAATCACCGCAAGCGATCCGCCAAACAATAGAGCCGCGCCCAAGTAACCCATACC
>JACMQO010000085.1 GCA_014376935.1 Bdellovibrio sp. | reverse complement strand
GCATCGGCAAAGCGAACTGTTTTGTATTGCGGCTGTCCTTCACTTAAATAATACGCTCTGATCCCATCGCGAAAAATCTCTGGCTTTTTTAGCGGGGTCGACGTCGATATAATCGTCACTTCGTGACCGCGTTCCGTTAGCCCGCGCGCCAGTGGCCATAGTAATCCCGTATCAGACGCGCGACTAAGCACGTTGATTTTTTGCCCTACAAGACAAATACGTAATTTTTCAGGCAGTACTGATTCCGATTTCATTTCTATATTTTAGCTGAGTCTGAATCTAACAGGGTAGTATTTTGATTAATTATTTTAGTGTAGAGTCTGGATAATTCGTTAAACAGCGAATCCACCGAGGTCTTAGTGATGTCTGAAATAGCAAAAGGCTGATTGAAAACCAGATGACCCATGTTTGCATTTAAATCACGTAGCCAATGATGCGAAGATGTCACAAAGCAATTATGGCCTGAAGTCCAGTGGCTTGAAAACCCGGTGGCCTGATACTGACTTAAAATAAGTAGATGTTCGTAATCTAAAGAGGCTGAAACCCATTTCGAAAATTCGGTTGGTTGCATTTCGGTCGACGAAACGATCAATCCTAAAGGCTCGCCTTCAAGCAAACTTTTTATTTTTTTATCAGACAAAATTAAATGATAATTCGATTTAATTTTTTTCGTAGTTAATAGCGACATCCATTTTTTTCGCAGATCGCTTGAGTCGTTTTTTGCTAACAACTGGCGGCCGTCAAAATAAACGGGCTTTTCAGAGTGAATTTCGGTCGCTTCTTCTAGTTTTTCAAAAAGTGGAAATACGAAGCCCGTGATGGGTTCGTTTGAAATTGTCTTTTTTGGTGCAGTCTTCATTTCAAACAAAGTCGGCACGATCATTTTCTGAGCCGTGAAGTCTCTGAATATTTTTAAATGATTTGTTTGGCTGACCGTTAAAGCATCTGGCAGCATCCAATTTAATAAACTAGATTTTGAAGCGATCAAAAAATTCTTATCGCTTGGTTTGGCATTTAGAATAGAAATCACCACGGCTTTTCCTAGGGCTTTAGCCGAAGTTAAGCATAAAAATTCATTTGTCGTCAGCGGCAAGCTTTCGATCACGAAGTGGATTACCTGGTAATTATTTAAAATAAGGCGGGGAATGGTTACGATCTGCGTCTGTTCCGTGTTGTAACCTAAGGTTTCTAGCTGATCAGAGATGATCTGGGTCATTGCTTCATTTTTTCTAGAATAAAGCAAAACCGATATCACAGTGGTTCACCTTTTAGATCAAAAGCTTTAAAGATGCGGTGAATATTTTTACGGTTCGCATCGGGAATTTTTCTTTTCGTTAAGGTTGTCGGTTCGATCCACTCAAGTTCGACGTGGTGTTGGGCTTTGGGTTCGCCCTTCCAGAATAAAATTTCGTAAAATAGTATTAAAATACCGACTTCGCCGTAAGAGTGTGAACACGCTAATTTTAATTCACCAACGACGGCTTCGATGCCCAATTCTTCATTCAGTTCGCGCGCTAAGGCTTCTTCAGGGGTTTCGCCCAATTCAATTTTGCCGCCCGGAAATTCCCATAGACCCGCTAACGTATGATTTTCTGGGCGTTGGCCGACCAAGATTTTACCGTCTTTTTTTAGTAATCCCGCAACAACTGGAATCCAGTTTTTTTTGACGTGCGCTTTGCGTTTAGGAGTAGGTTCAGTTTTTTTATTTTCCATTAAACTGTCCTGCTACCTCTCTGAAAAAATTTGGTCCCTTAAAAATTAAGGCCGTGTAGATTTCGACTAAATCTGCACCCATCTCAATTCTTTCAAAAACATCGTCGGCTGTCATCACTCCACCGACCGAAATAATTAGTTTTTTCGACTTTTCTGAATTTAAATGAGCTGAAACGATCTGAAGGGCTTTTTTTGAAGCGGCTTGCAGGGGTTTTCCTGAAACTCCCCCTTCTGGGGGGAAGGGCTTCTTTAAACCATCGCGGCTTAGGGTCGTATTTGTTAGTACAAAGCCATCTAATTTATTTTCTAAAGAGGTATCGATGATGCGTTTGATGTCATCTGATTCAAGGTCGGGACTTAGTTTTAACAAGATTGGTTTTTCAGCCTGCTCTTCGTTCAGTTCAGTCCGTGCTTTTAATAGTGGTTTTAAAAATTTATTTAAATTGGCGGGCTGTGCCAGTTCGCGAAGCCCGAAGGTATTGGGGCTACTAATATTGACCACGAAGGCATCGGCCACCGAATAAAATCTTTGAAGTAACGCCACATAATCTAAGTGGGCTTTATCATTTTCGGTGACGCGATTTTTACCGATGTTGACGAAAACGGGTAATGATGACTGCTGTTTAAAATTTTTGACGTTGTAAAAAACTTCGCTAGCCCCTAATGACGGAAAGCCCATTTTATTCCAAAGGGCTTCATCCGCGGTACTACGATCCATAATTTTGCCAGGATTTGGTTTTTGGTAATCGGGAGTGACGGTTCCGATTTCGACGAATCCGCAACCGATGTGGCTCCAGACATTTAGAAGGTCACCGTTTTTATCGACTCCGCCGGCTAGGCCTAGGCGGTTTTCGAAAACGATTTTGTTCCAGGCAAAAGAATTCCACGCCGGTGTCGGCCCACGATTTATTAAAGAATAAAGCTGTAGCGCCAGCGGACTCAGATCGTGAGCCAGCTGGGGCGGAAGCCAGAGCCAAGGTTTCATCAATTAACGGGGATACAATCCACGTAAAAGCATCGCCTTTTCTAAACGCTGAACCGATACAGCCATCGCTGCTGAACGCATATCGATGTTTTTTTCTTGTTGAAGTTTGTATGACGTATCAAAAGCTTTTAAAATAATACCTTTTAATTTAGAGTCAACATCAGCTTCATCCCAGAAAAATGACATAATATCTTGAACCCATTCAAAGTAAGAAACGATTACACCACCGCCGTTGGCGATAACATCCGGTGCGATAAAGATTTTACGTTTGTGTAAAATTTTAGTCGCTGCATTTGTCACAGGACCATTGGCGCCTTCGACGATTAACTTACATTTAATATTTTCAGCGTTGTGCGTATCGATTTGTCCTTCTAGTGCGCAAGGCAATAAAGCGTCACAATCAAGTTCTAATAATTGCTCGTTCGATACGGGTTGTGAATGAGGGAAGCCTTTAATGGTTTTATTTTGTTTTACGTACTCAATCAATTGCGGAATGTTTAAACCGTCTCCGTTATGAATACCGCCAGATACATCGCTAACCGCGATGATACGGGCACCACGTTCAAAAGCAAATTTCGCCGCAAAAGATCCGACGTTACCAAACCCTTGAATCACGATACGTGATCCAGACATTTTCATGCCGATCATTTCCATCGCGCGTTCACAAACGTAAATAACGCCTAAACCCGTCGCGTGATTACGACCTAAAGATCCGCCAATTTCAACAGGTTTACCTGTAACAACACCTGGTTGTGCGTAGCCACCTTGTTCTTGTGAATACGTATCCATGAACCAAGCCATTGTTTGTGGATCAGTTCCTACGTCAGGTGCTGGAATATCTTTAGTGGGGCCAATGAAAGAAGAAATTTCCGAAGCATAGCGACGTGTTAAGTTTTGTTTTTCTGTTCTAGATAATTTAGTTGGATCAACGCAAACTCCACCTTTAGCTCCACCTAATGGTAAACCTAAAACTGAATTTTTAAATGTCATCAACGCAGCTAGTCCTACAACTTCTGTTAGATCAACGTTTTGGTGATAACGAATTCCACCTTTGTAGGGACCAAGGGTAGAATTGTACTGAACGCGGTAACCAGTAAAAACTTTAACTGATTGATCGTCCATACGAACCGGAACCGATACCGTGATGCTACGGCGCGGACGACGTAGACGCTCTAAAATATTTGGATCGCAGTTTATTAATTTTGCGGCTTCTTCTAAAGTCTCTAAAGCATTCTTAAAAAGAGGACCGTGAAGATGTGATTCCGCTTGTGGATTTAAATTGTCATGCATAGGCATTTGAAAAACTCCTTATAAAGATAATGAAAAGAGTGTAGAAAAGAGCACATGAACTGTCGAGTAATTTATTGTGCTTTTGCTCTAGTGTTAAACGCGGCATGCGGTGCCATGGCGGAACCTGCTTCGGCGCCACCGAAAACCGAGATTTCTAAGCGAAAATCGAAAGTGGCCGCGACTTCTGCCGAGATTAAAATTGATTGGACTCGGTTTCAGACTGAAAACCTAACCATTCAGAATTTCTCCTCTGGAAAAGGGGATGTTCGGTCGACTTATCCGATTTTTTTGCAAACTATTTACACTCGACTTTTGGACTGGGAGCCTCGTGTTCAGCCGCTAGTACAAGGCGCGGGTGAGTCGGCAAATGCGGATTGTCGGCTTAGTTTTTCATCATCTGATTTAAAGACCGAAGTGGCCGAGGTGAGTCAATTTCAAAAGGACAAACCGGAGTGTGTTTTTAAAGAAGGCGCTTCTGAAGCCTTGGGTTTGAAAAAGCTGTTACAAGCGCTGTCGGTTCATTTCGATGTTTCAGACGCCAAGCGCTTTCGAAAAGTGATTTTCAAATTAAAAACCGAAAACGATCAACCTATTCTAGTGCGTGGGCTGTTGGGACTTCACGACGACAAAGTCGCGCGACCTTTAGTGATCATGCGTTTGGGTGTTCACGGTAATGTCGATGAATTTTTAGCCGAACGTTATATCGGAAAAGCCGCGTACGAAGATTTTGATTATAATATTTTAGTTTTAGAAAACTTAACCAGCCATGGTTATTTGGTGAAAGATAATCCGATCACGTTTGCGGGCGTTGAAGAAGGTCTGCATACTTTTCAGATTTTACAAATGCTGAAACAAAAAAATTCTATTTTAGGCGCGTTGATTACCGATGTTCATTTATTTGGAATTAGTCTAGGTGCGCACGGCGTGTTTGTGACGACCATGATGGATGAAGCCAATCAGAATTATTTAAAATCGGTCACGGCTTATTGCCCGATGATTAATTTACACGAAACCATGAATTACCATTCGAAAACAAGTTTTTCAGAAGCCGGCGTCGACTTATGGAATCGCATGCGTTTGCGCGCTTTGCCTGATCGGGTTGAAGAACTTCAGCACACCGAATGGTATAAAACTGCGTTTGATTTTACGCCTAGATTTATGCCGGCCATTTTAGATTATTTAGACCGCACGCAAAAGCGCCCGGCCATTCGCATTCAGCAAGATGTGAACTGGCCGAAAGGTTTTTTAAAGCATTTAGAAACATCGGAATCATTTTTCGAATTAAATAATTTCTGGCCCTTTTTTGAAAATAATAAAACACCACTACTGATCGTAACGACGCCGAATGATCCGCTGGTACCGGTTGATTTAAATGCCGATTTAATCTTACAGAAAAAACAAAACGGCCGATTTGAAAAAACCGAAGTGCTAGAGTTAGACCGCGGTGTTCACTGCGCGCTACCTGTTGAATATCAATGGTCGTTTATTGTGGATTTGTTAAAAGCGCAGTGGCGTTGAATTTAAGATGAAAGG